>NZ_JAUBUJ010000006.1:0-144220 GCF_036705405.1 Microcoleus sp. B13-B6 | reverse complement strand
GCTCCATCTTCCACCGCATCCAGGCATGAGCGGGGACAGCTTGACACAAAGCCCAATAATCCCACCTTCCCCATAAACATCGGTCTATTTGTGCGAGAATTGTTAAAAGCCAGCCCGGCTTTAAATCTCGTTTGAGGTTGGGGATTAAAGCTTGCTTTTTCTTTTGTTTATAGGGTTGATTTCTGAAATGTAACAGCGTTGACTCTCTAGTTTTGGAGTCAATGATTGGCAAGACAAGCTTGTTTTTCATTAGTATAAATCTGAAAAATGCACCCCTAAAAACCGCAGTAGCGGTTCGCACAATTCTATGTTGATGCAAGCAGCGTCTTGTTTAATAAAAACAGTAAAAACAAATTGAGAATAGAGCGTAGCTTTCTTGTTTGAAAAAAGCTACACTCTATTCCCACTCCCATTTTCCCTATTTCTCTCTCCCCATTCCCATTTCTCAGCCGTCTATTCCACTAAATTTTTGATATTTAAGGAGTAGAAAATGCTTCGCACAGCAGCAGCCCCACCTGCTTGAGTAAAGCTTTGTTACCATCAGGGCATCCCGACTGAATCAAACATTTAGGACAGCCAGAAGTGCAAGAACAACTGCGGGCTAACTCAGCAGCCGCATGAGCTAATTGAGGGAGAGAACGAAAAATAGCTTCCGAGGTTCCCGAACCTCCTTCTGCTAAATCGTAAAAGAGTCCTGCATAGTCATTTGCACCTCTCTTCTCTACCAGAAAATTCACATCATTAGCTGAAGCCAAAATAGTCAGAGGTAAAGCGGCTAAAATTTGATGACCGAAACTGTGAATAGCCAACAAATTAGCGGGGTACTCCCACAACTGCTGATATCCGGGAGGAATCGGCTGTTGAGACTGAAGCAATTCCTGGCGAGTAGCTGTTACTACCTGTTGCAGATAACATTCAACCGGGGAATTAAAACTAATTTGCAGTACAGGAGTCGCAAATTTGATTTCGTAAGGTTGCTCAAAGTTTACCTCATTAAGAACCGATGTTAGCTCAGCAGAGCGAGTTCTCTTGCCACAAACAGGACAGGCAGTACATTTTGGTAAATGCTCTTTGTAATTGACACACTTTCTATTGAGACAAGTTAACTCGTAATTGCGAGTTAATAATTGATAACCAGTGACGAGTTGGCTAATTTCTCCCCAAACCAGTTCCAGAATAGCTTGAGCTGGAATTGCATTACTATCCGTTGAATTGGTTTGAACATTTCCTTCAACTTCTGGAATAACCAACGGGATTTGTTGAGGCAAACTCAAATTCTGCTTGAGGCTGGTATCAGTGTGGCTAATCGCTACAGTAAACAGTCGAGTTTCAGGGGTGTTTTGCAAAATAGCTTTGCCATTCAAGAGTGAGCGCGAAGTATAAGTCACCAAACAGCCGTCTGAGTTTTGCGTGCGGTAAATAGCACCAGGAAATACCTCTCGATAAGCAATCTCCGCACTGAGGAGTTCAATCTCTTCTTGAGTCTCCGCATCCACCAGTTGTATCGTGCTAGAACCCGTTCCCCCTCGAAAGTTTACATCTTTATGGGGAAAGCCCTTAGCCCATAATTTATCCCGGCTTCTGTGAAGAACACCTTGCTCAATTAAAGCCGTTGCAATTTGAGGAGCGCTCTTGCCAAAGTAGTGCTTGAGTTTACTGACAGGAATGCCAGTTTCGACAGCCGCGCACATCAAATGTTTGGCAATATCTATGGGATAATTGGCATTAAAGCTCACCAATTCAGATTCGGCCGACAGCAACAATTCAGGGCGATCGGCAAAATAGTTATCCAAAGGTGATTGTGCAATGGGAATGAAGACAATTAAACCGGAGTTTGTGCGACCAGCCCTGCCAGCCCTCTGCCTGAAAGCTTGCAAACTTCCCGGCCATCCCCTAATAATAGCAAAGTCAAGTTGAGGCAAATCAATTCCTGCTTCGAGAGCGCTAGTGCTGAGGATACACTTAACTGTTCCTGACTGCAAAGAGTTAATAATTTCCATGCGGCGCTCGCTTGTTAAACTGCCGTAAAAAATTGCTACTTGCGACTCAATTCCCGAGTTAGTTTGAGTTACAGCTTCTTGCTTAAAAGTTGCCCACAAGTTCTTAATTGCTTGTCTGCCGTTACCGAAGCAAATTCCACTTTGCCCTTGCTGCAACAAAAACATAATGATGCGAGCAACATCGGAATTAGCATCATGAGTCGGTTTAGTAACAATTAATTGCCGTTCTGGGACAGCAGCTCCGCTAGAGTTAATCCAAACTAACTGCTCGGGTTTATTGATATTTCGCTTTCGACTTCTACCAGATAGTAACTTGGCTAATTTAACGGGATTGCCAACGGTAGCACTCAACATCAGGAATTGCAGTTTTTGAGAACAACCCCCGCGCTCGTCTACTGCCAATTTTAAGCGGCGAATTAAGCTAGCCATGTTAGCTCCGTAAACTCCGTTAAAAGTGTGAGCTTCATCTAGGACAATATAGCGGAGGCGACTTAAAAAATGCTGCCAAGGCTGACTCCAGTGAACGCCTTTCAGCGCATAGTGAATTAACTCTGGTGTTGCGCTGATTATGCTAGGGTTTGCAGCTAATAATTGTTCTCGGGTTTTGGGAGGAGTATCCCCAGTTAGAAGGGCAAGACGCGGGCGGGCAGGCTCAGGAATCAGTTGGAGCAAATCGGCAAGTTTTTGACTTTGGTCGGCTGTTAAAGCTTTCAAGCCATAAATAGAGAGTGCAGTAAATTGATGTTGGAGAATGCCCTCTAAAATAGGCAAGTACGCACTTAAAGATTTGCCAGAAGCTGTTGCTGTGCTGAGGATGACATCTTTGCCCTGGCGCACGGCTTTGAGTGTTTTAATTTGGTGCGAATAAAGCTGTTCAATGCCTTGGCGGTGCAAAGCAGAAATTATTGAAGGCGGCAAGTCTTGAGGAATTTTGTAGAGCTTAGGAGTTGTAGCAGTCGCGATTGTCTGATAAATAACCTCTTCGCCTAAAAACTCACACAAGTCGGCTGTTGCAGTTGGCTGCAAGTGGCTTGCTTCTGGAAAGTTATTTTGGTGAAAATCATGTCTGGCTATTAGTTGGGAAAGAAGGTTGATATAATTGGGAGGCATTGGTCACTCTAAGAATGAATCTTTTCTCTCTTACTACCGATAGGTAGGAAAAAGAACGAGAGAAGAAATTAATAAAAAAACTGGGAGTCGGACTGATTTTGGTAGCAATTATGGGTTTGGGTTCAGGAACCAACAAAGCGGTAGACTTCCACCTCACTGCGCGATTACAACGAGCTAATTACACTTATCTGTCAGTAGTTGTTTTAAGCGTTCGGCCACTGCACCAATCAACACCTTCTTGCGTCTAGCTGGAATCCAAATAAAATGGTATCTAATAAGCGTTACTGATGTAATCTTTAGTCTGTATTTATCTTGCATATTGATTGTCGTTAAGTCGTCAACATCTACAATAACCTCGTACAATAATTTAAGGAGGTGGTGCAATTTGCTTTTAAGCTTCAAATACAAACTTAGACCTAATCAGCAGCAATCCCAAAAACTAATCCAGTGGCTCGATATGTTGAGAGCGAATTACAATTGGTGCTTGCGTGACAGGATTGATGGTTGGCATCAGCAGTTTATTTGCGGTGATTATTGCGACTTGAGGACTCAGGTAGAAATAACGCCTTTGACTTGCGGTATTACTAAAGGAACCCAACTCGCCAACCCCTGGAAGGAGGGCGGCGGTAAAGCCCAAAAAGAAGGATATAAAGATACATCTCCTAAGCGGTCAGCATCATTAATGCAAGATGCAAATCTGCAAGAGTTAAAAGAGGCAAGACCTTGGTATCAAAGTATTGATATTGGAGTATTGCAGTCAATTCCAGCCAGAGTTAATGAATCCTTTAATAAGTTTTTTAAGGGCGCAGGGTTTCCGAAGTTTAAGCGCCGTCACGATTTCAAATCGTTTAGCTACAAACCAGGAAGAATCAAGATTAAAGGTAACAAAGTTTACCTCCCTAAAATTGGGTGGCTGCGTTTCTACAACTCTCGTGTTATCCCCGAAGGATTTGAGATTAAAACCGTAACCATCAGACAGAAAGTTGATGGATGGTATATCTCGGTCAGGATAGAAAACAAAGATATACCAGGCTTCCCAGTAATTCCAGATAGTGAAATCAAAACTATCACTGGCTGCGATATGGGGTTAGGTAAATTGGTTTATCTCTCTGATGGCAGCGCCATTGATAATCCGCGATTTGCTACCCACAAGAAAGCTAAGCGTTTGATGCGAATCAGACAGCGACGGGTTAGCCGTAAGCAAAAAGGTAGTAAGAATCGCAGTAAAGCTCAACTTAGAGTGAGCAAGCTGCACAATAAAATTCAACAGCGTCGCGAATCTTACCAGTGGGATGTAGCTAATCGGATTATTAAAAGATCCGATGCAGTTGTAGTTGAAGATTTACAGATACAAAACATGATGAAGCGGTGCAAACCTGTTAAATCTGAATCTGGTAGATTTCTCCCCAACTGTCAATCGGCTAAACGTGGTTTAAATAGTTCTATCGCTGATGCGAGTTGGTATGCGTTAACTCAAAAACTTGAATATTTGGCTGTGAAGTCAGGCAAGAAGCTGTACCGAGTTAACCCAAGGCATACCAGTCAAACTTGTAGCAAGTGTAAGCATATTGATAAAGATAGCCGCAATGGTGAAAAGTTTATCTGTACCAATTGTGGGCATATTGATGATGCAAATTTGCAAGCTGCAAGGAATGTGAAAGTTAAGGCGATAGAAACCTACAAGTTGAATATTGTCAAAAAGATTAAATCGAAAATGGTACGGCGGGACTCGTCGAAACCAGTACAGTTGAATCTCTTTGAGGTTGAATTGTACGAACGCTCGTCAGTTAACACGCTGCCTTTAAAAGGCAAACGGCGTGTGGGCGAGAACCCACAGGGCAAGCAATTGTCTCTTTGGGGTATTTAGAGCGAAATCTCTAAAGAATCCCATCCCCTTTAGGGGTGGGAGTGTCAACTTACAGATTATCCACTACCTCCGGTTGAGCAAATCTTGGGGTTTCTGGTTTGGATGATGCAGGAAAGATGAGCTGCTATTAAACAGAAATAGCAACCTACTGCTGCAATAAATAAAGTCAAAAATAGTTTGACAAATTCATTAGGATTTACGCACAATGTCCATATATGATGTGAATGTAGGGGCAACCCCCCGCGGTGCGCCCCAACATCGTTGCGTAAGCCCTAACTACACTTAATTAGTTCTGGACGCATAAACTCTATCTGTATGGTACACCGCCGCCCACCTTACCGATACTAATAGTGTTGCAAAGCAGTTTTTGCCTCCAAGATTGTTAATGAAAGACTGCCGAATTAACTCGGCAGCGCTTTCCTGTTATTTAAGGTGAGTGAGTTGAGTGATGCTGAGCAAAGCAGGCAACATCGAGTCAGGCTTATCTCCTGTTTTGAGAGCAATTTCTAAATCAAACAAAATGGAGAGCGATCGACTTAAGAAGTTCGCAGATACTTCCTTAACCTCCTGCTTAAGGAAATACAGCCGTTTGGGGTTACTAATTCCGCACATACTAGCAATTTCGCTATCAGAACGTTGTTGGTCAGGATTGATAGTAGCTTTTACCCACAGCCAAGTTTTAAACTGAGTTTGGAGAGTGGCAATAATTGCTAAAGGAAACTCTGCCCGAGATAGCAATTCATCAAGCACCTTAATTGCCGCCACTGCTTGACCTTTTAAAAGAGCTTCGGCAAGTTGAAAACAGTTGGCTGTGGTAGCTGGAACGAGGATTTTAGCAGCTTCTTTCGTAATGCGAGCGCCTGCTGCATAAATGGCTAATTTCTCCAGTTCACTAACTCTTCTAGCAGAATCGTTGCCAATCGCTACTGCTAGATAGCTGACAGCATCTCTGGCAATTGAGAGATTCTTTTGTTTAGCAGTAGCAGCGATCGCACTTTCAATCAAATCAGTACGCCAAGGAGGAATGAGAGTAAACTCCTTAAATTTACCAAACTGCAACAAATGCTTGACTACCTTGAGCCGTTTGTCGATAACAGCAGCAGTGAAAATTAAGTGCGTTGTAGCAGGTAATTGGGGCAAAATTTGCAGCAATTCTAGCCCCATTTCTCCAAATTGCTTGAAATCGCAATTTTCAACGACAATAAGTTTGTTTCCACCGCCGAAAGGAACTGAAGCAGCAGCAGAGAGGGCTGCATCCAGGGAAGAAGCATGGAAGCGATGGATGTTAAAATCTCGCCAGAGAGGATGAGTTTGAGTCTTAAACTTTTCAACTTCTTGTTCAATTGCGTAGGTATCATTCCCAATTAGGATGCTAATCATGCTGCTAACTCCTCCTGTGGTTTGACAGTAACAGTAACAGAGCGGCCTAAAGCTTTAGTAACGATCCGCTGCACGGATTCAAGGTGACTATGAAACTTGTTCGCGTATTTTCTTTCTACTGCTAAAACACATGAATCAGCCGAAAGTTCGGCAATTTGAGCGCGGTTTAAGAGGCTACGATTACCTGGTTTCGCTGCTGCTACTACTTGCGCCCAAGTTGTCTCAAAGTCAGGAGAATCTGCTTCTATTTTTTGAGGGGTTTTATCAAATTTGTCAGGCTGATTAGATTGGGAAGTTGCCGGCAACCGCGTTTCGGGGGCAGCGAGTTTGCAAGACAGCATCAAGTTCAGCAGACAGACTTCTAACCAGGTAGCAGCATTGGTGCTAGTTCTCAATTGAAATTCTGATTTTTGCAATTGTGTACAAGCCGCATCAATTGTTTCAAAATCGAGATGAAGAGCGAGCGAGCGCAGTTGTGAGTAGCCTACTGGCCCTGCAATTAAATTCTGGCAGTGGCGCGTTGATTTGACAATGAGCAAATCTCTCATTGCTGCTAGCAAGCTGCTGAGAATCAGTTTGGGAGTTTTGCCGCTGTCAATGAGCGTTCTCGAAGATTGCAGTACGCTTAAGGTATCGCCAGAATGAATGGCTTTGAGAAGGGCGATCGACTCTTGCTCGCTGATACTGCCAGATACTTCTGCAACTTGAGTTAGGGTAATCTCTGAGTTTAGCAGTGAAAGCTGAGAGAGTAATTGCAGGGCATCTCTTAACCCTCCGTCGCAGGTGCGAGCGATCGCCCGCATCGCCTCACTTGCGATCTCAATAGATTCAGCAGAGCTAATTTTGTGCAATTGTCCGATAATAGCATCAACTGACAAGGCTCGGAAGTTAAAAGTTTGGCAGCGGGAGATAATTGTCGGCAGGACTTTATGTGCTTCAGTCGTACAGAGAATAAACACCACATGAGCCGGAGGTTCTTCAAGGCATTTGAGGAGAGCATTTTGAGCGCTGGTACTGAGTTGGTGGCACTCGTCTAAAATCCAGATGCGGTAAGGGCTCATCGCTGGCGCAAAGTTGCTGTGTTGTATTAATTCTCTGGCATCATCCACGCCATTGTGAGAGGCAGCATCGATTTCAGTTACGTCTAAGCTTGAACAGGAGTCAATGGTTTTGCAGCTTGAACATTCCCCGCAAGGAGTGGCGGTTGGCTTTTTGTTATTCAAACAATTGAGGGATTTAGCAAGGATGCGAGCGGTTGAGGTTTTGCCTGTTCCTCTGGGGCCAGTAAACAGGTAAGCTTGAGCAATTTTGTCGGAGGTGATGGCATTGGTCAAGGTTGTTTTGATGGTATCTTGACCCACTAATTCTTGTAGGTTTTTGGGGCGGTATTTGAGGTGCAGTGGTTGGTACATTTTGAGTCGTTAGAATACTTCTGGTAACTATTCCCCGATAGGGGAGGCGTGAGCCGTGCCTGAAATTAAACTCATATTTTTTGCAGGAGAGGGCATCAAATTTAGATGCCACTCCCACATGCACGACTATTCTTGCGGAGCGACAATATATTCGCACTCTAAAGCCTCTGTACCCGACGCAGGCGTTCCAAACGGTGCAATCAGTAGGGGAGCGGTAGGAGTTGCCATTAACACCCGCAAATCAGAGCTGGAAATCGCTTTGGCTGTATCAATCAAATAGCGGATGTCGCACTTGAGACAAAACTCACAGCCCCATAGCTTGGCATCAACTGTCTCAGTTCCTGAACTGAGAGTATTGTTGAGTGATGCTCGCACTTGTTGGGCATCTAAATCGAATTCTAAAATAGCTGTTAGGTGAGACTTGTCGCTGTGAGAAGCTAACCTCTCTAAGGCTTTTAAAAAGCTCAGCCTCTCAACCACCACTTGATGGCTAAATTGATGTCGATAGGGAGCGATAATTTGGTCACAAATTGGATATTGCCCTTCTAGCAACTTCGTTGTCAACCGCCAATTATTCCACTCGAATGCGACGAAATTGCTAGGTTGCTCTGGCAAACCTTCATAGTAAATCGTAACTTTGTCAGCAGAATTCAAAGAACGCTCCAATAACCGGAGTACCTTAGCAGGGACAGTAAAATTAACTATTTGACTGCTCAAAAGGTGGGAATTGCTGCTTTCGCTCAATCCTAAAACCATTGCTACCCGATGCCCATCTGTCGTCCAAACTCTCAGTTGATCGAGTCCTCTGTCTGCGTCGTGACTGAGTTGAAAATTCCCTCCTGTTAAAATGCGTTTGTTTTCCTCAGAACTTACAGCAAATAAGCTAGCTTTTAGGACAGAAATTAACACGCTAGCAGGAAGCGTTACAAGTTTCTGTTGAACGCTGGGGATAGCCGGAAATTCGTCCGCAGCTAGCCCGCGAATGGCGTGCTTGCTCCTTGACGCACTCAGAGTGGCACTGACTGATGGAACGCCGCTTCCTTTAATAATTTCACAAGAACTCTTTAAGGTGAGGCTGCCGTTAGGAAATTTTCCCAGAATGTCAGCAAGTATGGGTGCGGGGAGGGTAAGCTTTCCAGATTGATTGACATTCGCACCAAAGCTCACTTGCATTCCAAATTCTAAGTTGTAGGCAGTTAGATGCAAATGTTGAGTTTCTGCATCAGCTTCAATCAAAATATTGGACAAAATGGGATGGCTGCTATTGCTGGGAATGATGCCTTTCAGGGCTTGTATATAATCGTTGAATTCTCTTGAATTGCAGGCAAGTTCAACAGCCGATAGGGAAGATGTCGGAGTTGGAGAATCTGTGATTTCATTATTGAGATGGTTTTCTGGAGTGGAATTTGTTGGGGTGTCAGAAGGTGTAGAAGTTCCAATGTCTGTGATGTAGTTCGCTGCTACTTCTTCTATTTGTGTTGTTTTGGGTAGGGGAGAAGAAAGCTTAGTTGTTTTTTTGACTGATGGCTTCGTAGTAGGAGTCAAATTACTGACTGTTACAGTTGAGCGTTTTTTCTTAGCTGTTCTCTCCACTACTTCCTCTTTAGAATGTGTTCCAGAAAGTCGAGTTTTTGCCATAATAATTAGTCGGGTGTCAAGAATTTGATTGGTCGCTGCGATAGCAGTGAGGAAGGGGAAGGGGAAGGGGAAGGGGAGGGGTAAGGGTGGAACAAGTTCAGTAAACTCGCGTTATGTTCAAGTTGAAGCAAACTGATTATTTAGATTTTGATAAGTGAGATAACAGAACTTACGCTCATCAACCGGATTTCTCTGAAAAATTGTTGCTTTCTCAACTAGATATCTACGAAGAAACCCGATTTCTGGCATCGTGTGCGTAAGTCCTGAGAGAAGAAGGTTCAACTCAAAAAAGCGAAAAATTATCTTTCCTTCCCCTTCCCCTTCCCCCTCCCCTTCCTCTACAATTGAGCTAATACTCGTTGCACTCGGAATGAATTAGGAGGGACAAATAGTATTCGTTGACGACATCTACTTGTTCCAACATATAAAAGACGGTGGTACTCTTTAAGTTTCTCTTGGGTGCTCATTTCCTTGCCTACCAAAAGTCGAGTCAAAATGTCATTGCTGTCCAAACCAACTTCATCAAAAGTGCTACCTTGAGAATTGTGAATAGTCAGGGCAAAGCAATTGTCAACTTCGGCAAATACGTCATCTTTAAACCAGTAATACTTCCGCCAGAGAAATCCATTACGTTTGGCACTTTTGAGTTTCTCTTTCAATTCAGCTTGGTAGCGCTTACTTTCCGATTCATGCAGCACAAAGATTTGCCGAAATAGACCATCATCAGTCACAATCTTCAACAGCCATACTCGGTAGCCGTAGTGCTGACTTATTTCAACTTGCTGTATGGTAAATTCAGTTGATGTGGCTAAAATCACAGTCTTACCATCAGGAGCGAGAACTGGTTTCTTAGTAATTAACCTTTCTCCAGATATAAATCTGGCAGTTGTTCGACCATAAAGTTGTTCTCGAACAGCCTGATTGTAATAGTTGACTCGCTTGTTTGTCCAGCACAAAATCCGAAAGCAATCAGGATTTGAGGCAAATTCTTGCTTGATGGTTTTGATAGCATATTGGATGAGTGCTTCTGGTTTAACTTTGAATGCACCGTTAGATTTGTCCAATGAGTTGTAATTCGGATGTGGCAAAAAGACATCTGTTTTACTCTTGACAAATGAGCGACATTCCGTAATAAAATCAAGGACGGGGCTTTCTCCAGCTTGTCTAACCACTTGAGTTAATACAGCTTTATTGGCAATATTGAAAGCAGGCGAGCGCTTTTCTCCAACAGGATTAAGTTGCGCTGGGTCGCCCATGAGAATTAATTTCCGCTGATTGAAGAGAGTATGTTCAAATCTGCGCTCAATCCAAGACCACAATTGAGTTCCAACCATCGAACATTCATCGAGGAAAATGATATCATAGAGGTGGAGGTAACAACAGCTTGTCTGTTCTAAGACTTTCTCTTGTTCTTTGCGAACCATGCCTAAGCCTAAAAGCTGGTGTATTGTCATAAAATCTACTCCGAAAATGCCTTGAGATGCTGCCATTTTTCTGAGGATACCGACGGCTTTGTTAGTAGGTGCAGTAAGGGCAATACGCTTGCTTTGAGCCAAGAGTTCTTTGATTATAAGGAAAATAAGTGTGCTTTTTCCAGTGCCTGCATAACCGCAAAGCAAGAAGAATGCGGAAGTGCTGCTTGCAAATGTTCTCAAATTGTCGAGTGCTTGCTGCTGCTGCGGCTTGAGAGTAAAGGGAATTTGTTTAAATTCCTGCGGTCGTTCTAGTAAAGTTTGAATCATTAGTGTACAGTAATGCTAATTCGTTCGCATCCTAATAAGCGCTAGCTTGAGGGGGAGTAGGAGGAACATTCAAATCAAAACTGACTTATAACAATAGTTCCGAATTTCAGAAAAGAATGGCTGTAATGGTTGATTTTTCGTTATGCGAACTTACCTAAAACTCTGATTATGTCATTGACAAAAAAAGTTATCATAAGTATTGTTTAATCAAAAATCAGCTCTGAATTTTATGATAATTCTGAGCTGATTTTGCTGCTGTTGTTAGTTGTTAAACAATCACAACTTTGGTCTTTTTAACTCGTTTGATATTCACTGCTGTGCCAATGCTATGTCCATCCCAAATGGCTAATCCGTAGTCACAATGCGAACACATTTCGATGTCGCGAGCGCTATAGTTTCCGCTAATACCAACAACTGGATAACCAGAAGTATTTCTGGGTTTGCCATTGCCGCTAAACAAGGCATAGTAAACCAAAACTTTCTCGTAGTTCTTAGACCGCAAGTATTGCTGAACTAAGCTATCAACTCCAGGCGCATCACCGACTCTGACTTCAAACCCTAGTTCAATGATGCGATTGAGAGATGTATGAGCCTCTGATGGCAATTCCTGGATGGAACGACTGCCAGAAATCATTACTATTTTGTTCATGGTAAAATTCCTCAAATTTTTGGATAGCCAGTAAAAGACTCAAAGATTACTCCTTGAGTCTTTGTGAAGAATGCAATTGCTTCTTACTAACACACCAAGATATAAGCTGAAATCAAGCATTGAATGAAATTGCTTTTTCTGCCTTGACCTTCCCAACGAGAGCCGCGCACACCAACAATGTGATTGCATTGTTCAAGCCAAGCAACTCCACCATATTTTGCGATTGTTTTTAATAATCGTGGATGTTGTTGAAGTTTCGCAACAATAATTTCTGTCATTATTGTCATATCTTGTTGCAAATGTCCAAATTTGTGATTTTGATAAGCAGCTTCAGCATCACGGAAAACCTTGCCATTGAACTCAACTGGGTAGTGATTCTTGAGGTTTCCTTTTCTAAAAGCTAACTCTGTGGGATTAGTTAATGCTGCCCCAATTCCGATGCTGCATCCAGACCAAATATTGATTTCTTTCATCTTTTTCATCTTCTAACTTTTAGCTCGTCAGCACTTTTAATTGAAGTGGTGTAGTAAACCCTGACTTTCTCGGATTGCTCCTTGTTGTTGGTATTTATAAGTAGAGAAAGTCAACATTTTTCGCCGCTAGGCGATTTATCTTCCGGATTTGTAACAGAGTTTTTAATCGCATTTACATTGGTTACAGAATAGCCAATTTTCTTCCCAATTCCCATCATTTTGGCATCTTTTCTAAATCAAGTTCAGCCACTTCCCGCAGAGCTTCTAAGCGCTTCTTTAAAGTTTTATGTCGGGGAGTTTCTACAACATACTCGTATTTAGAACCTGTATGTTGAAGTTCTGGACTTTGGCAATCAATTAGGTAGCTCAGGCGGCCAACTAGCTTTTTAATAGGTATTAGCCAAGCCTTAGCTAATGCTTTAGTACGGAAACCAAGCCAAGCTTTAAAGTAAGAGCCGTCTTCGCTAACTTGGTAAGCAACATTGGGCGATAATTTAATAAGAGTTGGGATATGAGTAATGCCTAAACTTTTGAGTTCAGTCAAGCTGTAGCTTTGAATTTCTCCACTGTCCCATTGAATTTGAAATGGGCGTAGTGCCTGAATATTCAAACTAATAACTATTCCCCTTTGTTCCACTTGATTTCGGCGTTGTTCGAGGCAATCGCCCTCTCGAAAACCACTCCATCCATGTTTCTTAGCTAAATGTTTAAGGCAATATTGCCAGGCTTCTTCCCAAGCAATATCAAAGTCGAGAATGTGATAACTTTCTGTACTCAATTGTTTAGTCAATTTCTCTTTGATTTGCTGCTTTTGAATTGGTAGGACAATTTCTAAGAAATTGTCGGGGACTTCAAAAAATAAATGGGTCTTAGCCCTAATTTTTAGGTCATTGAAAGACAAAAAGCGACTGGCTTCTAATTGTTCGGGTGTAAAAACATCTATGGCACAACTTGTCGGGTAGCCAGGGAACAAGTTGATGGGAAAGAGATAATAGTGGTCAAGAGTAAATATGAGAATGTGATGTTCAGTGAGCGATTCTACTTGGAAAGTAGTGGTGTTACTGAATTGTAGTTGTTGCGAATTAGCTAGTACAATTGTTGTGCAAGCGGGAAGTTCTCCAGTAGTTTTTTGAGGAATAAACAGAGGCACAAGGGATATTTTAAGCACCCGAATTTCATCTAAGGTATAATTCCAGGAAAAACTATCTTCGTTGTTACTAGCATCCCAAGTAATTATTACAGGTCTATCGGTTTGATGGAGGGCTGTTATCGTGCCGTAATGGTTGCCAGATTTGACGATATCGCCTACTTTAAAGGGAAGTTGAGCGAAAGGAGGCGGAGTGAGAAAAGGAAAAATTACCGCTACCACTTCTTTGACTTCACTGGGGGGAGCGTTGTCAGGTTTAGAGCAAGTATTTGAGAAGCCAATTAAAGTCGTGTTAGAGTCCATAACCTTTGAGAAGCTAATTGTTTTCAACTTCTCCCGTTAGGGGATATCTTCTCGCGCTTGATCCCTTAACTTTTTGTGGTTTAATATCAAATCCGAACGAGTTTGTGCTTTATTTCGGCTTAAATTTTTTTGAAGTCTTGCTAAGTACCTCCCCTGTTGTCTAATATTGCGATATGGAAAACTCAAGAGCAAAGATACCTACTCCCGAAAAAATTGCTGCTGCCATAGAGACAATTGACCATTTGACTGCTTGGCTACAAGATACCGGACTGAGTGCGTCCGCGATTGCCCAGTTTAAATTCAACTCGCTGGCCTCTATGTACCCAGAACTCAAAGGGATAGCAGAGACTGCAAAGCAACTTATTGGTGTAACTTCTCCTCTGACAGAAGTTGGGATGACAGTAACCGAACTAGCAGCGGTACTCGCAGACAGCTTAGAGTTCAAAATCAAGCCAGATGTTGTCAACAAAGCTCTAGTGGTATTGTAAAACTTCATTAAGCTTATAAGCAGTAGTAAGCAAGGATGGTAATATATAGTCAGGAGGTCAAAATGAAACTACCTGACTACGCCAAAGCAATAGGCATAAGTTACACAACTGCGTGGCGGTGGTGGAAAGCGAATAAACTACCACATCCGGCACGACAGACAGAAAGCGGTTTAATCATCGTTGACTACGTGCCACAAGCACCATCCACCGAAGTCAAGAAGAATCGAGTCGCTATTTATAGCAGAGTCTCTTCCTCCGAAAACAAAGAAAATCTCAACCGCCAATCAGAGCGGTTGACCGAGTACGCCATTGCCAATGGCTATCAAATTATTAGGAATGTAAAAGAAATCGGCAGCGGATTGAATGACCGCAGAAAGCAGTTAGAAGCACTGCTACAACAAGATGGCTACGACATTTTGCTAGTGGAGCATAAAGACCGATTAGCTCGATTTGGTACGAATTATTTAGGCGTATTGCTTCTTCGGGCAGGAGTCAAACTAGAAATAGTTAATCTTGCCGAGAACGGAAAAGATGAGTTAATGCAAGACTTAGTAGCGATAGTCACAAGTTTTGCTGCACGACTTTATGGGCAACGTCGCGCTAGCAGAAAGACGGAAAAAATAATCGCGCTCGTAAAAGATGGAGGCTCTGAATGCAGTTAACAGAGAGACACATCATTAAATCAACGGAACACCGTTTCGCCCAAATTGACGAACTAGCCTTTAAATCCAAAAACCTCTACAATGCCGCCAATTACGTCATTCGTCAGAACTTTATTTATGGATGGGGCTATGTCAATTACAACGAAATGAATCGATTGATGAAATCTCACGAAGCCTACAAGGCTTTGCCTGCTAAAGTAAGTCAGCAAATCTTAATGGTGCTAGACAAGAATTGGAAATCGTTTTTTGAAGCCGTTAAAGCTTACAAAGCTGACTCTTCAAAATTCACGGGTAGCCCAAAATTGCCAAAGTACAAAGATAAAGTCAAAGGGCGAAACCTTCTCGTTTACACGATTCAAGCGATTAGCAGCAAACAGTTGAAGAAAGGAATTATCAAGCTTTCCGGCACTGAACTTTCAATTAAAACCCAACTCAATCCCAACCAGATTTGTCAAGTTAGGTTGGTTCCCAAATGTGATTCCTATGTAATTGAGGTAATTTATGATGAACCGGAGTCCACCATCAGCAACGCTAATTATATAGCTAGTATTGATTTAGGACTGGATAATTTAGTGGTGTTAACTTCAAATCAACCAGGATTTATCCCTTTGTTGATTAACGGGCGACCATTGAAATCAATTAACCAGTTCTATAACAAACGCTCTTCACGATTACAATCCCAGTTAAAGGGAAACCGCAAAGCTTCACCCCGGATTCAGCGCTTAACTCGTTGTCGCCATCAAAAAGTTGATAATTACTTGCATCATGCCAGTCGCCTGATTGTTGCGATTTTAAATACAAAACAAATTGGGACGCTAGTAATTGGCAAGAATGCACAGTGGAAAACTGAAATTGCTCTCGGGAAGCAAACCAACCAAAACTTTGTTAGTATTCCTCACTCTCGATTAATTGAAATGTTAGAATACAAAGCTCGACTGGTTGGAATCGAAGTAATTGTACAAGAAGAGTCCTACACCTCGCGAGCGAACTTCCTGGGTTTAGACCCAATCCCAGTTTACGGAAAAACTGATAAAGACCCCGTTTTCACGGGCAAGCGAATTAAACGAGGTTTGTACCAAACATCAATTGGTCAATTAATCAATTCTGATGTTAACGGTTCGTACAATATCCTCAGAAAAGCAATCCCAAATGCGTTCAGCAATGGGATAGGGAGCTGCGTAGTTCAGCCGAGGCGGGTTAATCCGCTCAAAGTAAAAGTGAAGGGGGAGGGACTTGAAGCCTCCCATGTCTATAAATGACTATACTTTTGCCAGCTATTGATTAAAGATGCCAAATCCTTTAAAGATTGCCAGAATTGGATTGACCGACAACTGGCACATTTGGCAATAGAAAGAGCGTTGGGGAATCAATAAATGCAGAAATTCCTCAACGCCTTGCCTTTGTTAGCCATCGCAGCTTTAATTTGGTTTCACTTCCACCAGCCCAACGATCAACCCAAACTGGCCAAGCCTCCCAGTCAAACAGAATCTTTACGCTGTCAGGTGGTTGAAGGTTCGATTTACGACGGCGAT
Source organism: Microcoleus sp. B13-B6 (assembly GCF_036705405.1). Taxonomy (NCBI): domain Bacteria; kingdom Bacillati; phylum Cyanobacteriota; class Cyanophyceae; order Oscillatoriales; family Microcoleaceae; genus Microcoleus; species Microcoleus sp. B13-B6. The sequence continues at coordinate 127,817 of NZ_JAUBUJ010000006.1, read as the reverse complement.
ACTTTTCGGGTGCGGTGCGACAATCAGGAACAAAAGATTCGATTGTGTGGCATCGATGCGCCAGAAACCAAGCAACCCCTGGGAATCGAGTCTCGGAATTACCTGCGTTCCCTAGTTGCCCAAGCAAAAGGTCAGGTCATAGTTATCGAAATGGAGCGAGACAAGTACGGGCGCAGTGTCGCTGAAGTATTGCTAGAGTCACCATCAGGCGAACAATCGGTGCAAGAGGAAATGCTCAAAGCGGGTATGGCTTATCACTACAAACAATACAGCAGCAATTGTCACAACCGTGAGGCGTTCGATATCGCAGAGGAGATGGGGCGAGCGCAACAGCGGGGAGTGTGGGGGTTTCCCAATGGTGGTGAAAGACCTTGGGATTATCGCAAGCAAAAGAGCTGACGCACCCAAAGCAGCGGTATACACCAAGGTTGTGGGAGCGATTGCAACCTGATTTGTAGTACATCCCGGACGATCGCACAATTTAGTTGACAATTACCTGTTCAGCGCCGTTGATGATGAAGGTTCCGGGTTCCGTCATCAGGAGCCAATCGCCGATGAAGACTTCTTGTTCTTGGATTTCGCCTGTTTTTTTGTACTGGTTGGATTCGCCTTGTACATCGCTCATCAATAGCTGGACAGCGCTCTGTCTTGGGATCGAATTGGGCACAGTCGCACCTAAAAAAACGGGGATGTACTCGCAGGGGGTAATCGATGATGATGGCGACACCTTTACGTTTGCCCGATTTCACCCAAGCTTGCCGCTGCTAGCAATTACGGCTAACAATCCTCACGAATAGAAAACGCGGCAGGAAGCCTTTACCCGCCACCCACACAAAATACGGGCGATGAGAGAATTAGCAAGAATGCTTGTTGCTAATCTTTAATCGAGAGTCTTGGCAGTGGTGAGGTCAAGTATTTGGCAATCAATAAAAAAGGTAGTCGCATTCCGGATCTAGCAATCTTTTCTGGTAAAGAACTCCTAAGTACGAGCGAGTTCTGCTAAAAGTAGGAGTTTGGCTAATTGGGCTGCGAGCTGAGATATCTCGAATGCGAGCGTCGTTCGACAAGCCTGTCTGCTTTGCAGGTCGCTATGTATTTTGTCATTTTGTATTAGAACCCACCACTTTAATATGAATCAAGAGCCTGAGAAACGTACCGATTTCACAAATCAAAACTTTCAAGGACAGAACTTAGAGGGACGTAACTTTACCGACTGCGACTTGCGAGGTGCAAAGTTTACGAACGCCATATTGTGCAATGCTGATTTCACCCGCGCCAAGTTAGACGGAGCTGATTTTAGCGGTGCAAATCTCAAAGGAGCCAACTTTACTGACTCTTTACTTAAGGATGTCTCAGATAGTATTTTGTGTAGTGTTAATTTTAGTGGTGCTAATATTCAGGGAACCCACTTTTCTGACGCTAATCTTACTCGCTCTAATTTTTCCAATGCCCGAGCGGGATTAGATGATATTCACCCGTATATTGTGGGTTTTTGGAGCGTTTGTATTGCTATATGTTCTAGTTTCACATCCACAATAGTTGGGGTGTTTACTCTTTATTATCTATATCCTAGATTTTTTAGAAGGCATTCAGTTTTGGTTTATCTCTCCGCCTTTATTTTTTCAGTATTAATGATTGTATCGTTGCGAACATTCGCACTACAATTACCGACTTCAATAGTTGAAGCCCCAATTACAGTACACGTTAGTTTGGGGATTACTTTAATTGTCATAACAATTTGTATGGTTATTGGAACAACAATTTATGCTAACGAGGATGATCCCTCTGACATTAAATGGATTGTTGCTCTAGTAATAGTGGTGATACTTGTCCTTTCCGTATTTCTAGGATCGTCTTTTTTCATAGAACCTGAATCTTCACTCATTCGTTCCTTGCCCCAATTGGGATGGATTGTCAAAGGATTGGGCACAACGACTCAAGGTAAGTGGCTGGCAGGAATAATGGGAGCTATAATTGGGGGATGTCTTGGTGTGGTGTTTTCTAACTTAGCACTCCAACCAGATCGAAGATTTAGTTGGCTTTGGCAATGCTACGTGGGATTGACGGCTCGTGGAGGTACTATTTTTAGCGGAGCCGATTTAACTGATGCTAATTTCACAGGCGCATCTTTAAAAGGTGCAAAATTCAAGAGTAAGCCCTTTTCCCATCCGAGAACTCGCTGTCAAAGAACCAACTGGTATCATGCAGAAAACTTAGAATATGCCAATATTGAAGGACTGGGTTATCTAACTATACCCAAAGTTCAAAGATTAGTTACAAAGCGGCACTTAAAAAACCACTCTCCCAGCGATAACAATTTTAATGGTCTAAATTTAGAAGGGATTTATTTAGAGTCAGCAACTTTATCGCACCTAAGCTTTGTTGGAACAAACTTTAAAGGAGCTAACCTGCGTTACACTATGTTGGATCATGCAACTCTTACAAATGCCAACCTCAATGGTGCGGATATGACAGGAGCAACTTTAACCGGTGCTTGCCTAAAAAACGTGACTATTGATGCAAACACCAAGCTAGATAGTGTAGAATGCCAATATGTATTTTTAGAAGAGTTCTCCAATCCAGAAACAGGTATTAGAGAGCGACTTCCCCACGATACAGATAGTAAATTTCAGCCAGGAGAATTTGAAATACGGTTCAGACATAAACATAAGAGTGGAACTCTTCAATTGTTGATTAGTGGTGATAATAATCGGTTAGCTTTGGCTGCTGCTTTGGTACACTTAATCAAAGACACTGAAGCTTTACAAATTGATGATTTGAAACGAGGTGTTACACCAGTAAATAGCAATATTTTACTGGAATTTTCGGTGCCATATACTACTAACAAAGGTGCTGTAGAACGCACATTCCAGGTTAGAGCGAAATCTGGGGAAGAAATAAGTCAAGCAGAAATTATGCAAAATCCTGAATTATTAAGAATTATTGAGATTGTTTCTAGTCAGCAACATCAGTCTTTATACCAGTTCATCATAAACTTAATTGGAGTAATAGGAGAAAATATGAGCCCCAGAACTTATCAAAGTACCACTTTCACTAATTTGGGTGACAATAGTGGAAATCAGGCCGGTCATGTTGGGCATGATCAAAGCAACCGTGTTACCGAATAAAGTAAATTTAAGTAATAGGAAAAAATATGAGCGCAGAATCTGGATCTCCTTACTCTAACACTTTCAACAATATGGGGTCCAATTATGGAAATCAGTCTAATATTGTTGAGGGCGATCAAAACAACAATGTTACCGAACAAAATCTAACTAAAGCAGCCACCGAAATTCAGCAATTGCTAGAGCAATTATCTCAAGCTTCTCAAGCAGATAAAGAAGCAGCGGTTGTTAAGAAAGTTGAAACCCAAATTCAGGTTAATTCTACTTTAAAATCTAGGTTAATGGCAGCTCTAGAAAGCGGTGGAATCGAACTGTTGAAGCAAGCGTTAGATTCAATTTATAAGAATCCTATCATCAGCGTTTCAGTTGAAACCATAAAAGGTTTTTTGGAAGCTGAGTAATTATCGAACGACTGCCTGTGACGTTTATCTAGCAAAATTAAGCGTTGCAGGTATTCTTTTGGCAACTCCCGAAGTTAAGTTGATAATTTAATCTTATTATCCAAGTAGTTTGGTGTATACAAGTTTCATTTCCTGTATACACCAAACTTTGTTGGTGAAAACATAGACATAGCTGTACTCAAAGTTTATCCTCACGTTGGGATTGAGTGTTAAGCGCCCGGATGTATGCCGCTTGTTCCTGAGCCCCGTCAATCGTTCCAAAATTACGCTGTTACTGATTCCCACAGTGTTACGAACCCCTTTAATTATTTCGTTGACGCTCACAGCACCTTCAACATCTTACGGGTCAGAGGAAAGCGAAGTTCGGATCGTTCTCACCATGTCCGCAATCTCTGCCTCTACATCAATCTCGTCCGATGGCGTTGCTTCACTCGATATATCTACGGTTGCGGGTGCTGGCTCCCGCTGACAGTGTAATGGTGATGTGTGTGGGGGGCTAACCGAGCGTGCTTGGGGCGATCGCTTTATCGGGGAGTGTGGAAGCTTCCCAATGGCGGTCAGCGTCAAGCAGGATTACCGCAAGCAAAAGAGCTGATGCACACCAAGCAGCGGTATACACCAAGGTTGTCGGTAGCGATCGCAGCAGCAGGAAGTGTAGCGGATTGTCAATAGTAATAAACGGCTGTGAAAGTATCATCAACCAAAGCGTTAACTAGGGTTCTGGAATTGTTGTTTTGCCCAATCCAACAGTTCGTCATAGGTAGAATAAGCGCACAGTATCCGAGACTTATCGCCTTTTTTCCTTACCGCAATCACTTTGCCTCTTCTATCTTCATAACCCGGTTTTTCGGTTATTTCTTCTAGTTCTAGCTCGAAGAATTTAAGCGCTTGAATGAATTGGGCAATCTTGTTATCTTCCATCAGTCTGTTATCCTTTATTTTGACTGGTTTATTGTATCACGGTATCAAGAAAAAAACTAAACTCGTTGTGCTTTATAGTCGATATGGTAAAGAATTTAGAACATCAGTTTGAATTCAACTCATTCTGGTAGAAAATAAACCCTCAAATTATTGCTCTATCTACAGTTGAAATTTGGCTCTCACTTTTACTTTTCCAGAGTGACAGAAGAGGGATAAGCTTAAGGATTTAACGATCGTGTTTTTTAGCTATTTTGTCCAGTGATGGCTGTAAGGTTTTGTGCGAGTAAAACCCCGTTTTAAAGGGGCATAATTCCTAATTCCCTTTTGGGGTTTATCCTTCAATCATCTCCACAATTGCCTCAATGTCTGCGAGTGTTGCCGCTGATTTCTTACGCTTGGCTTTCAGTCTGTTTAACAAGTCAGCAGCCTCTGGTAGCTCAATTTCTGGGGGTGGAGTATGGTACAGCTCAATCCTCATGTCACTCACTAAATTCTGTAAGCGCCTATTCTCAGACTTTAACCATGCCACTTCCTCGGCTCCAGTCCTTGTGTTATGCGATTGAAACTGTTTCATCTCTACTTCAGAACCAATAATTTTATCCGCTGTGTCAAGCAGTTCGACGCCATTGTCTAGTTGTCGGGCATAATCCAATACGGTTTACTTAAGGTCGAACAAGCGGTACACTAGGTATGATGTATAAAAAGTAAATCAAGTATAGTGCCGTACAAAAAAATATTATTAGAATCTCCCAAGCTCAGAAGTAGCGAGATATTCAAAGCAATAGAGATAGCGATTCCCTCAACAGAAATAGAAGCGGCTATCCTGAAAACAAAATCAAGAGAAAAACGGCATCGTGCGCTACCATCACAACTGGTAGTATGTTTGATCGTAGCAATGAGCTTATGGTCAAAAGACTCAATGCGCGACGTACTAAAAAATCTGATTGATGGACTTAATGAAGTCTGGTTGAAAACTGGTAGATTCTGGAAAACTCCCTGCAAAGCAGCTATTACTAAAGCCAGAAAAAGATTGGGGCCTGTTGTAATGAGCCAGTTATTTCATCAGTTAGTACGACCGATGGCGACAACTGAAACAGTGGGAGCTTTTCTAAATGGATTGAGAGTTGTAGCAATAGATGGAACCTGTTTAGACCTCCCAGACAGTGATGAAAATGCCAGAGTTTTTGGCCGTCCAGGTAGCCGTCCAGGTACAAGAGCTGCTTTTCCCACAGCTAGATTAGTTATTTTAGTAGAAGCAGGAACACATTTAATATTTGATGCCTTAATATGCCCATACAAGATGGGAGAAAGAGTCAGAGCGTTAAGATTATTGCGGTCAGTTACTAAAGAAATGTTGCTAATGTGGGATAGAGGTTTACATTCGCATGCGATGGTATCAGCCACGCTCAGCAAGGGTTGTGGCTATTTAGGAAGAATTCCATCAAATGTTAAATTCCTCAACGAAACACAGCTAGAAGATGGTTCTTACTTAAGTTTTATTAATCCCCCAGGCAAATTCAGAAAAAAAGGATTTAAACCCATCCAAATCAGAGTAATCGAGTACACGATTGAAAACTTAAATGATCCAACAGCCGAAATTAAATATCGTTTAATTACAAGTTTATTAGACCCTCAAAAATTTCCGGCAAAGTTATTGGCTGCCGAATATCATCAACGGTGGGAAGTCGAAAATACAATTGATGAATTCAAAGTACACCTGTTAGAACGAAAAACTCATATTCGTTCTCAAAGACCAAGAGAAGTAGTACAAGAAATTTATGGTCTATTATTAGGACATTGGGCTGTGCGGTCATTAATTTATCTAACAGCGAATAATGCAGAAATTTCCCCATTAAGTATTTCTTTCACGGGTACATTACGAGTTATTCGTCGTGCTGTCCCAAAATTTCAGCGACTAGAAGCACAAGAAATTCCCTTTTTTTAACTTGGTTGAATTTGGAAATTCTTGATGCGACTTTGCCACAAAGAGTTGAGAGAAATAACCCAAGAGTTGTCAAAAAACCTGTTTCAAAATTTAAATCCAAAAAAGTTAAACACAGAGGTACTGGAATAAAAATTAATTCTCCTGTTTTTAATATTTTAAAGCCTCCTAACCCTTAAGTAAACCGTATTGGGGCATAATCTAGTGTAACTTCAGCGAGGGCGATCGGGATTCGGATGGTGCGAGTCGGGCCGCTATGCCAAGTAGCTTTAAAGCGGGAATCCTTGATTGAGTCTTCGTGTCCTTTAGGATTAGGCATAACAAGCGAATCCCTTGTGTCAAGCGTTTCATTTAGTCTAGCAGGAAGGCTAAGTAGTGTCAAGCGCGTGACACATGGTTTTTAATTCCTGGCAATAGTTAAGGAGGGGGGCGGCTATTTTTCCGACGGTCTTCTAAGTTTTTCCACTTCGGCAAAGACTTAACAACCCGTCGAAAAAATCTCGCTAGGGATCTAAGAGGGGAAGCGCAATTTTCGCGCCTAGGACTCGAAACGGGTATAGCTAGGTCAGGATACAGAAATTTTTGATTTTTATTTAGCTCTCTAGCTTTTAGAAGTGGGATGCCATTTTCAGGCAACAGTGCATCAAGCATCTTGGCAACCAAATCAGCCCCAATAATCTAGCTTTTGTCTTATTTTTGTCTTACATACGTCTTACGTTTCTGATCTGATATCGCTTTTTCTCTATTCAGAGAGTGTGCGCCATGTGACCTAAATGGAAGGTTGAGGGCGGCTCCTCTTGCATTTGTACTCAGATTGAGTATAATAAATCAAAATGAGTAACATAAAGAGGTTTATAATGGCTCTTCCACGTCCTCGCTTACAACTTGTCCAGAATGACGAGATTGTTAAGGCAATTGAGACAATTCGCAAACATCGTCCCGGACTGATCAATGATTCAATGGTGGCTACATCAGCATTGGTGGAATATGCGCTGACTTTAGAGTCAGATAAACCCCGACAAACCAACTATCAAACCCCCTACGGGATGACGATTGTGAAAACAGGTCATGTAACCGCTGAAACTGGAATCTTCAACTTTCTGATCCAGAACCTTAAGTACATGGCTGCCATTTTCGCCCATATTGACAATATAGATGAGACGTTCATAGATTACGTTTCACGGGGGGGATATCCTGTCTATACCTTTGTTTTCAAAGGAAAGGGATTTACTGATTTTGAGTTTGTCCATATCGCAACTCAGGGTTCGTACTTTGAGGAGTGTCTGACGCTGCTTGTATTAGATTTCAAACATCATCGGGAAGATATCCGCTTTAATGTTATTCACGTTAACCAGTTTGAGGAGAGATGGGGGAAGAAGTTCGTTAGTGATTATGTTCCATCCCTTGATGAAATGGCTAAAGCGTTTTTCCAGGATGAAAACTACCTGTTTGGTGGCGAGGGTGGGAGAACTTCATGTACTTGGGGTTTAGGCTGGGAAGCTGATACCACTCAATATCAAGGTTTTGAAATGCAGGATACACGGTATGTTGACTATTCACGTGCACTTGTAGGCTTGAAACCGTCTTCCTTGGGGACAGAAAAATATGGCGTAGCAGGCTTAGTCCGTTCTGGTGTATTAAGTGTGGATCAAAAGTCACTACATCTTCGGTTTCGATGTATGTGTGATGGGTGGGTAGAGGAACAACAATATCTAGATTTTTACGAGCTGGGACGTATCTTTACTAAACACTTTGGGTATAAGGCTATTTTTTCACCTGCAAGTTTTCTTAGCCAGATCTCTCCCATCGTTAACATAAGCCCACTTAAGGCAAGTGTGTATGCTGAGAAGGATAAGCGGATCGAAGTATTGCCAATGAACTGGGAATATCCCTGGTTTACCTGCATTATTGACGGAAAAGCCAGCGATGAGGGAATGAGCCTCTTGCGTGATAACCCTAACCCTTTTAGGCTTTACGATATGAATGATTTTTTTCCTGATGATTTAGAGCGGTACAAGCAAAAGAAAAAGACTCCCAAACAATAATAGGTGGGAGGCTTAGCTCGAATTATAAGGGATAATGGGCGGACGAAGTAGAATCCGTTATCCCTACCACTTCATCAGGATAGTTCAATATCCCAGCCTAGAACTTGCAACCGTTACGGCTACGTCAAGATACGTTAATGTCCCCTCGGTTATGTCGAAACTACTCAATCATTACTAAGAGATAATAATGGGTATCTACAACTTATATTCAAAGCGCAAGAACCTTGCTGAGCGTGGCAATCAACCAGACGTATATCAATATACAGACTTGCCAGTCGAATTTCGACGGCAGGTAATACATATCTGGATCAGTGCTATTGGGCTTTATTGCGAACCACGCTTCGGAAGCGTACCATTAGTAAATCATTTATGGGATACAATTCATAATTCGATTGCTAGGGAACTCGGTAGGTTTTATCTTGGAGGGGAGTTACAAAACCCCTTTGAGCAATGTAAGTCTTTTTTGCTTGATAAAGATACTCCTATCGAGCATCTCCTCGATCTAATTGAACTTACGTTTAACAAAATAGAGAAAGTTATCCCTCAAATATTGCAACACTATCAATACCAAGGTGAGCTAAACAACCCCCAACTTGCTGAGGATGCTATTGGCGAGTTAAATCATCGCTTTCGGGAGCATGCAATAGGCTATCAGTACACTAACGGTCAAATCATTCGTGTTGATTCAGGTTTCATCCACGCAGAGGTTGTTGTACCCGCGCTCAGCCTACTCTCTAGTCAGGATTTCAAAGGAGCTGAGCAAGAATTCCGAAGTGCCCATGAACACTATAGAAAGGAAGAGTACAAAGATGCGATTGTTGATGCCCTGAAGGCTTTTGAGAGCGCTATGAAAACAATTTGTGAGGAGTGCGGATGGTATTGTGACAAGGGTGCTGGTGCTAAAGAGCTTATTAATGTCGTGCTAAAAAATGGCCTTGTCCCAGAGTATCTTCAAACCCATCTATCCGGCTTACGGTCTGTTCTTGAAGCAGGTGTCCCCACTGTTCGCAATAAAACATCTGGTCATGGTCAAGGATCACAACCCACAAGCGTGCCTGAATACTTAGCCGCATACGTGTTACACCTTACCGCTTCAAATATAGTTTTGCTTATAGAAGCATATAAGGCTAAACAAAGCGGTTCGACCTGAGAGCTGAGTGCTCATTTATGGCCTCCCAACTCTTTCAGCAACACCTGCCACACATCACATCAACCTGCTGCTGTAATTGCTGGGTGCGATTACACCGTGAAAGATGAGGGAAAGTGATCACTTTTTTTCGATTTTAGATACACAAATTGCTGCTGTCGATTACCTCTAAGCTTTTCTCCGTTCCCTGCAAATGCGAAATTTAGGCTGTCGCTGGGTTTCTAATGGCAAAAGGGAGGCTTATATTTTCATTGGCAAGTAGCGAGGCTACCGTGAGTGATGATTGGTATTTTCAGCCTAGGGCGTGGAAGTGCTGTGGTTAGGTCAGGATAGTCAAATTTTCCAGCCTAAGCTTTGTAACCCTTGCAGATTCATTAGAAGACATAGTATTTTTGATTTTTACTTGACTCTCTAGCTTTTAGAAGTGGGGTGTCATTTTTAGGCAACTGTGCATCACACATCTTGTCAACTAATCAGCCCTAACAATCTAGCTTTGAGACACAAGCTAGAAGGTTGGCAACCAGGACAAAAGTTTAAGTTCTGGCAGCAGCGGACACAATCAAAGCCACCCGGTTAAAAGTGGCTTTAGTCATTTATTGAATCCCTAATACAGTTACCCAAACGCCTTTCCAAGAAGTCCGTCTTCAGGATACGGAAATTCTTTAACTAGATGTTGAAGAAGATTATTAAAAGCTTCCTCCCCTAAAACACTTTTTTCTACGTGAATAGTATTGCCAGAGAAATACAACTCTAAGTCCCAGTCTTTTTCTTCGAGTAACCCTGGCCCGTGAGTAGGTATACGCTTCCAAGCTACAACCTTGTCGAGATCTAGACCAAAATTTTCGTTATATCCCACTTTATTCGCCATCTGATTTTCCTCAAAGTCGAATGTCTTTCTCTTCTATTTTGCACTATCCAAAAAAATTTAGGTTTCTGGCTAGCTGTCGTTTCCATGCGAAGCCAACATACGGGTATATTTTGAGGCAGAGCTTGGAATGTCTGCGATCAGGGATTTGATCGCTGCCAAACCTGAAAAACAATTTTTATTTTGGGATTTTAGCCCGAAAAAGACGTTCGGCCCAGGATGCAACCCAGAGGGGTGCAGGCTGCAGGATAAGGTTAGGTATTTCTAAGTGGCTTTTAAAATAGCATTATTACTGAGATTCTGATTGCTGGCGGGCAATCTCTACTCCTTTGTAAACACCAAAGCCTATTAACCCTGTTACTGCCAAAATACCAGCTATAGGCAAAGCTACTGTTGTAGTTGTGGTAAACCCGATAACTCCAAGAATCCCAGGAGCAGAAGAAGTAACTGTAGCAATTGTCACAGAACCTGTCCCAGTAGCTGCCGCTGCACTGGTAATAGCACCCACAACTTTCAAATCATCCATAACTCTTCCCTTCCGCAAAGAATCAATAAATCAAGTATACTTTCTAACAACCGGATTAGCACCAACTGTAATAACCCCAAAACTTCAAGTAGGCATTGAGCCGAGATCCGTGTAAAAAAGTGCAACATAAACCGTCAAAGCCTTATCCCGATTGGATTGTAGCCAATATTTCCTTGGTGGTGCAGCAGTTAAGTGCTGAAGGGTACAAGATTAACCGCGAGTTGCTGGCAAGTTTGATTCCTTATTTGACCAGCCATATCAAACGCTACGGGGATTATGTGGTGGATTGGAAGAATGTCCCTCAACCTTGGGAACAGGCTATTCCTTTGTCGCTTGTTATGGCTGAAATCCAGAACTGACAAGGCTTTGACAGTTTAGCTTGCACTTTTTGGCACGGATTGCGCCTCAATGCCTTATAAGCCCTAGCCTGGGAAATTCGAGTTTCTCCGTCTAAACCTCTAGCGAGATTTTTGTCAGGGGTCGCAAAATTTCGCTTAAAAGCTGAGGACGTATTTTCGGGTTCTGCAAAAATAGCCGCCACCCTCGTATGTCTTATACTTGTCTAGTCTTTGTCTTACAATTGTCTAGCAAATGTCTTACATTCATAACCTGACGTAGTGGCGCTGCTTCCACGCCCTAGGCTGGGAAATTTACTTATCCTGATTTTGCAGGAATGGTTACTAGCTTTATGCTGGTAAATATTGCTAATTTATAATATAATATTTTGTGAATATTATTGAAATTTAAAAGAAAGACATGAAAAAACTTCCACGATTAATTGGTAATCATTTTTTACCTGCCAAATTATTTTTAGATGATTTACAAGAAGTTAATAAAATCTTACAAGATTCTAATTTATCTTATACACTTACTATAGATGAATATGAATTAGACTCAGTTCATGAGATTGAACAAATTCAAGATAAACAAAATTTCAATGAATTAACGATTAGGTTAAATGAACCTTATCTTAGCTTAACCATTAATGGATATATGACTCATATATACAGTTATGGCGATACTCTTTCTATTGGTTTGATAGAAAAAATCAAACCAATTATCCGAAAAAGAAGAAAAATACATTGTTTTATTCAATTGGCGTTAATTATAGTTAATTTATTACTTGGAGTTAGTAATTTACTAAATATAATAGAAAACCACGATTTGTATCCTGAATTAATTCAAGATATATTTTCGATAATAATGATTGTGTTGACTATTATAATTGTTACACCCATTTTTGATATTGATAAAAATAAATTTATAGCTTTTACTACTAAAAGATATAACGAAAAAAGTAACTATTTTACTAAAAATAAAGACCAACTTCTTACAAACTTAGTTATTAGTATAATAAGTATATTTATAGGTGGTGTTGGCGTTACGTTGTTTAAACTTCAGTTAACGGGTCAATAAACTATATTATGATGTAGTTGCAAAGGTTACAAGCTCTAGGCGGTAACTCACTCTTTCCCGGCCTAGACCCTCTAGCAAAATTTCTTCAAGGGGTTGCTGAATTTTCGCCACTACTAAACAGTTAATAGACAAATGCTAGACATTACAGACAGAATACGGCTTAACTTGAGATTAGATAGTCAGCAAGATTTGTTTGAAACTATCAAAGAACTAGCAGCAGAGGGTTAGGCTTCGTCATTCTCAATACCTTGAATATAAATTTCAATGGTATTAGCGGCTAACTTAAACGGTACATTAAAGAATTCGCGATCACTCCTTATACGATATTGATTAAGCAATACAAATATTTCTCTTTCAGCTTTTGCAGCATACTTGACACGGAAAACAGCACGAGGAGAAAGTGGGAAAAGAACGCCTGTCGCAGAATTAATTTCTTTAACCCTTTGAGTTACTGAGCGGCAAGTCATACCAATTTTGAGGATATTTGGCTGTTCTCTCGTTGATAAAATGTAAATCCACCCGCCCTCTGTATTATTAGCCTGTAAATATGAAGCATCTTGGAATGTGCGTAGTAACCTCAATAAATCCAATTGAAGGAGTCTTTGACTAATACTCCCGACTCTTTGTGTTTCTCCTGAAATTACGCTTCTTCGTAAATCAATAAGTAATGGAATAAAAGGTCTTAAACTTTGCCCACTTGGTGAACCGAAGCAAGCGAATACATTAAACCAATCCCACTGATCCTTACGCAAACAGCGATTGAACATTCCCTTAAGCTCGCTGATTTGATCAGGCTCGATCTCTTCTATAGCCGTGTTTCCCTCAAGAAAATCTATCATTGACTGCACCGCATAGTCGTAGCGCCCTTGCATTCTTGCTGAGATTGGAGCCATTCCAAATCCCCATTTGGAAATTTTTCTTCTCGTGTCCATAAATTTATACTATTAGCGGGACTTAAACAAAAAATAAGCAGTTAATTCAGTCTACAGAAGTTTTCTCAGAGAGCTTAATAAGTCTATTGAGACTGACTAGCCATTTGTTGAGAATAAGTTCCCATAGTTACACATAAGTTACATACAGCGATATGTAACTTATGTATGAGGGGTAGAAGAATAATTTTAATGCTCTTCTGCGACCCACGGAAAATGTAAGGTTCCGAAATCGAGCCAGATTTGCCCCTTCTCCAACTATTGGCTCAGGATATCAGCATATTTTGACCCAGGGCTTAGAAGTGCTAAGACTAGGCGGGGAAAACCAAGATTGGAGGTATACACCAAACTCTGACAGGCATCTTGGGGCTAGGCTAAGGTTGAGTTTTGCTTTTCTTCCAAAGTTTAACCAACTGTCTAAAATTCTCATTTTCATCGTTTGTCAGCCTCGCTTTCACCGCTTCCTTAACTCCCAATTCATGCACTTGACAGTAGACATCATGGGCTGCTGCGGGGTCTTTGTCCGCGATCGCTTTGAGTGCACGTTCAACCAGTTCTAGTTCGTTTTCGTTGAGATTTGAGGCAGCGGATTGTGAAACTAAATAACGCCGGTCAAGGTAGAGTTGTTTTTTTGATTGACCCAGAATTGTCACTTCGCGGTCAAGCTCAACAAGCAGGCATTCTCGCCCATCCTTCCACACCTCAATTACGGTCGCTCCCTCGCCTCTGTACTCCTGAGCACCGGGATACTGGCTCGAAACTTTTACTCGATCGCCAGGAGTAAAGTGACGTGGAGGGGCGATCGAATTGTTACAAGTTTTTGAGTTGTTACACGGTTTGGCTTCGGGCTCAAAAGTGGGTGTAACAGTTGCTGTTACAGGCGTTACATCAGTTACTGGTTGAGACTCGACTCTACTGTTAACACTCTCTGCGATGTCAGGTGATGGTGTTTTTTCAGATTGGCTACTTTCATCTTGTAACGCTGTAACGTCTGTAACCATGCGGGTTTCAGCGTTTTCAGATGTTGTAACAATTTCAGAATTGCTGGTAACGCCTGTAACCACAACGGTTTGAGCTATTTGAGAATGTGCTGGAATTTCTGCAATCTTTGAAGTGCCTGTAACCGTGCGGGTTTGAGTTAATTCTTGCAATCCACCATCACAGCAAATAGTTTTGATGCAAGCCCAGTTCGGGATGTGGGGGCGGTTGCTGCCATCTTCATCCTCCGCGATTGCTACATCAACAAAGCACGGTAAAATCTGAAGTCCCTGCCACTGAGCCGGAATGCGCTTGATTTTGTCGCCTTCTCGCACAACCTCGGAAGCTTTCCAGTGATTTGACAATACTCGCTGCAAGTGGTGAACGAACTTGTTGTAACCGCTTGGCGAGAGATTGTGGGCTTTGCAGTACGCCACGTACCAACTGTGCAGATCACTACCAACGTAACTATCGCCACCCGCTCTCAAACAGCGATCGACAAACGAACGGACGCTATCCCCTAGAATCGCGCCATCCTGTTTCAACGCGACAATTGATGGATTGGTGGACGGTACGAGCAAAATGCGGTCGCGTTCTGTCTTGTCCATTGATAACGCCCAACCGGCGATCGAACCTAACTCAGTGGATAACTTGCGTCCTAGCTCCGGGTCTTCAATGTTGGCGATGCGGGCGCGGGTTTGCAACGGAATGCAGCGCCTGTCCCAACCATCGCCACTGTTCTCCGTTTGGATGTGTTCGACGGAGGCGATCGCAAATCGCACGTTCCATTTTTTCTGGTAAGCCGATGCCGAAAATAGAGCCCGTCCCGAAATGCCGCCATTGTCTACCAATTCGTAAAAAGCTTTGAGTCCGCTAAGAAATCCGCCCGCGTCGGGGATGTAAAACAAGGATTTACCAGTTAATAATTGATGCCGACCTTCAGGTTTTGTCAGTTCGGTCAAGCTATTGGAACTAACGCTGTTTTCTTCGCCGAGTAAGTTTGCCCAAGTCCGCAGCATCACGCCTTTCCCGCTACCGCTATCCCCAATCAAGTAAGCAAATTTCCCGTAAGGTGCGGTTGGGTCTAAGTACATCGAAGTCAAAGCCCTGATGACTTCTACTTGCTCGATACCGTAGGCAGAAAGTATGAATTTCTTAAATTCGGCTGGACATTCTGACCCCGGCACATAATCGCAGGGGGAACAAGAAAGCAGGTAATGTTCCTTGTCGTGTGGGAACAGTTCGCCAGTTCTCAAATCCACAGTGCCGTTTGAGAATGATTTGAGGTGGTTCCGAGAAGTGTCAACCTTCTGGTGCAGCACCTTCCGGCAATATTTAAAAGCCGAATCTAAGAATTTGTTAGTGCCGAACTTAAACTTTTTGCCGACTTCTGCTGTTTCGTAGCAATTCTCAGTAAAGTCGCCGATGAGTTTGTTCACATCCGCTTCATCTTGGAATTGCCAATAGCGCCCGTTCCATTGGTAGAAAGCATCATTGATGACTATCCAATCATCTCCGAATAAATTCTTGAGGCAATGTACCTCAAACGTTGTGGACTTGGGGACTAAGTATCTGTCTCTAGTTCCACCACTGCCGCCGTCGCCTCCAAAGGTTTTTGATTCCCAGTCCTTAAAAGTAACGGACGTGGCCAGCACTTTCCTAAAAGCTTCAATGCTCTTTCGTTGAATCAAATCATCCATGCCTTTTGTCTCGCCTTCGATGCCCGCATCCCAACCTCCAGTTGCACTGTAGACCGGAACGTCGAATTTGAGCAACTGTAGACCGAGTTTCCGCTGTTCCCAGGTGACGTTTGGGTTGGTGGCGGCATCGGCATCGAAGGCAAAGATAAACCCAAAACCTGCACGGGCGTACTTTTCTAAAGTTTCGACCAAGTAGCGCTTGCCTTGAATGTCTCCTTTTTTAGAGGTAAGACCCATTGAAACGCCCAGCAGTGCAATAGTTGGGATGTCGTTAGCGCACCCGGCGATTCCTTTGAACGGGCCTTCAGTGAGGACAATGCACGGATGCTCGTTGATGCGGTAGCAGTGCTGCTTGAGATTTTCGGTATCCCAGTAGTTTTTGTCGGTGGGATGCTGGGGCAAGAATGCGTCGTATTCACCAACGGGAGTCCGATATTTGGGCGCTTTCTTGCAGCTTTCTGATTTCCAAGGCTTGTCCGGTCTGAATTGGAATTGTGTTGTTTTTCCCACAAACAGGATACCGCCAGACTTTGCCGTGTACCCCAAGTAAAATGATGCCTCATCCGCAGATACGGTGCGACAGTTGGCGTAACTCCAATCATTCAACAACCCCCGGCTCTCAATGTGGCTCTTGTGTTTGGGGCAAAGGTACGCGGTAGATTGAATTTGCTGTACAACATTCATAGATGCCTCTCGCTACTCATAGCGGTGCTAACTGGTTTTTGTACAAAAACCCGCTAAATGTAGAAGAGACGGCTCTGCTGTAACTACCGCTGAGGTGCAAAGGTGCAAATGATGCGGTAGTGGCAGAAATAGACTATGATGAATCTAAAGTTTTTGAAATTTGTTTGTCTGCCGTCTCTTCTAAAGACTGCGGACTCTTTTTTTTGGTCTGGTCTAATCGATGCGGGCGATCGCTTGTCGGCAACAGCCTTTTCAAATTCTATACGCGGACGTATGGCTTAGATTGCTGGCTGGCAAGGAATTGTTGATAAGCTTCCTTATCGCCACCGCATGAATCCACAGAAACCTGGCTAACAATCTCATAAGTCATTGTTTCAGCTTCCTCTGGTGTCAAAGGCTGGCGTTCGCAGTAAGCAATCTGTACATCCCGAAACTCCGGCATATCCCCTTCAACCTCTGATAGGTCAGCTCCGTACCGAAACACTCTGACCACTACCCAGTCTGAGGGAGTGACAAGGTAAGCTTTCCAAGGGCTACCCTCTTTTTTTACGTGGTAAGTGAGCCGTTCGCCAAGTTTGACCTGACGCTTCAGTAGTGGACGCGAATCGTGAGAAAGCTGTAACAGTCGAGTCAACTGTTTCCCAATCACAAGCTCTTTGCTCTCGATCGGCACCCATTTTTCTTGCTCTTTGACTAGGTAAAGGTTCAGCGTAGACTTGCTTGCCAATGGGTCGTATAGTTCGATTTCTTCAGTTGGTGTTATTTGTTCAAGTGCTTTCATAACTATTCCTCATCTTTATCTCGATCGTCTTGGTGGTCGCCCCACATATCCCAGAAGCTGGTCTGTTTGCCTTTGAAGACGCAATCGACTTCGAGGTCTGAATCGTCCTCGTTTTGCTCGACTCTTTTGAGTTCCCACCCATACTTCTTTTCCATCTCCTTGCAATCCTCTTCAGATGACGCCGAATGTCTGTTTTCCTTCTGCGAATCGTCATCTCCATTTTTGCTAAATGGCCATCCAATCATTGCAGTCACTCCTTTAAATGGATGTATTTTAAAACGCCTCCAGCTTTTTATAGTAAGGGTTTGGGGTCGTGGAACTCAAAAAGTTTGAAATGCCGTTCTTAGTTCTGGTTCTACCTAAATGCATTCCACCAAAGTTATTGGCAAAAAATCTGAGACATTTTGAACTTTTAATCCAGCACACTTGGCATTATTGTTTTGGGTATACACCAAACGCGAGATCAACAAATTTTGGTGTATACCCGCTGTTCAACCTAGTTTTTTAAGTAACAAGCGCGTTCGCGAGAGCGCGTCAAACCCCTGGAATTGCAAGTTTGTGCCTCGTATCATTTTGTGGTAGCACCAGTTTCTAACTTTTTCTCAATCTGAAACTTCGGTGATATCCTCTGGCTCCAGTTTTTTGGCATCTCCCTTGAGAATTTGATTCCACAGCTCTTTCCCTGATATTCCCCGCTTCGCTGCGAGGTATTCAATTCGCGCTCGAATCCGCTCCTCCCGCTCTTGCAGCTTTACGCAGAGCAGCGAATTAGCTTGGCTGGAAATTGGACGGGCGTTGATCCAGCTATCGACCTTTAATATGTCGTCGTAGTATTCGCCTAATGGTGCTACGTGCAGTCGGTCATCCTTGCGTGCCATAAACTCTACCAATATTTTTTCTTTATTGTCTCATTTCTGTTGCAATAGTGGTGCATTTGTGGAGCAATGTTAAGATTAGCTCACAAAAGGCTCATGTATTTGTACCACTATTGCACCTGTATTGTCCCTATGCAATGATTGGTTTGCGAGCCAGTTAAGAGCCTGGTTCCACAAAATCGCCAGCAACTAGCTCACGCCATGAACAGCCTGCCATTACCGGAGGACATCTCCTATATATCTCGCAACGAAGCGTTGGAATTGCTGTATATCAGTAAATCTCAATTAAAACGAGATGTTGCGGTGCTTCAAAGATTGGAGCCGATTGGCTGGTACTACCAAGCAAACAGTCGCGGGTTTCGCAGAGAGGCGATCGAAATTCTTTGGGAGTTTCGGCAACTGGTTCAAGCTATGGGTCGCAAGGAGGCGATCGCCCAAATCAATCAATTAATCGAAAAAAACTGCAAACAAACCAAATCCCGCCCCTCTGACTTGCAATCTTCTAGGGCGGGGTCTGGCACATCAACAAGGATGCTCCGACCATCATGACACAACCACAGATACCCATACCCATTGAAGCGGCTGCAACTTTCTTAGCAGCACCCGCACCTGCACCTGCACCAGCACCAGCATCAGAATCAGGTACACCAACAACTGCCGCTTTGTACCGCCAGCTCTTGACATCTGTTAATGCGATGCCGCACCAGGAGCTAAGCGCGCTGATGGAAGCGGCAGTTTATTCATTCCGGCAAAACGACACCCTCACCCGCTCCATCAAAGAATGCGGGACGATCGAACTGTTCGGGGATAAGTGGCCCCTGGCTTTCGACTTCTTGCCAACATCCGCTGAAGCTTTGAGTTTGGTGCGAGCGATCGCCGACCAATTCTCGTGCCGCCAACTCCATCTGTGCTGGCAACAACTCCTAACCACCAGTACCCCCACTCAGAAGCTAGCGCTCGTTGAAGCTATTGCCTACGCCCAGCACTACTCCTGCACCGTATTCGAGGCTTTACAAGAGTGCGACCTCTTAAATCTCTTCCCAACGTCTGAACATTTAAATGTTTGGATGTCTGAAATCGAAGCAATTCAAATGATTCACTTACTCTCCGGTTCTCTGTTAGCCCAAAGTTCAGAGACGCTGCCCAATGTCGGTGATGGGAGGGACGATCGATGAGAGCACTCAGAAGCCATCAATTCAAGTGGAGCGTTACCGTCACCCGCAAGTACAATCCACCCCGCCAGATTATAGTGTTCGGGCGATCGCAAGTAGAAGCACTCCAAGGTGCGGTATCTTCTGCACGGGAAGTCTGGGGAATCTGGGATGCCAAATCATTTAGTACGCCGGAAAGGAAATAATTTATTTTGATTCTTCGTTAGCTACTTCGGGGGGTTCCGAAAACAGCTAACGAAAGAATCAAAGTTTCGGGTCATGGCACTTCTTGGCAATCAAATGCCTGACGTAGCTATTGTTAACAGTCTCAGCAAATGGAACCATCGAATTTACGAAGATTATAAGTATTTCCCTCTCAATGGCGGACACCGAACTCTCTTGAGATTGCATAGCAGCTCTCCAGTTAATTAAGAAGATGTCAGCGGATTCCGATCGAATCCCTGAGAGTAAGCGCAAATCCAACAGTCAATGATGCCGCGCTCTTGGGGAGAGAACGCCAACAGTCTGGAAGAAGAAGCTTATGATGAAGCAATGGAGTTATCCCCTAAACAATGACAAACCCCGAACCCGTTGACTATGCTGCTCTTATCCGCGCTGTGACTCCCAACAGCGAACGAAAGCATCCTGAGTGGCTAGACCCCGGACAGCAGCTCTTCTCTCCCCAGTACGGGCAAGGCGAGGTTAGTTCTTGGATGGGTAACACACTGATAGTCAAGTTTCCCGGATACTCGATTCCCGTTCTATACAAAGATTGGCAGCAATCTCTTGAGAGGAATGAAATCGCCTCTGGGGACGCATCTAAAACACCAGAATCCTTATCCGAAGCTGAAGAAAATGGTGCAGGTGAAATACAGTCTGCTAGCTTTTCTCAGGTAAGTGCAGCAGAAATTGCCGCTATTCCTCAACCTCAATTTAGATCGATCGCGCTTGAGTTAGCTTCAAATCTTAGCGCTGTTCGCATTACCCCTCCCGCATCTGGTTCGTTGTACGCCATTCAAAAAGACTTACCCTCCCCCTTACAAAATGCTCTTCGGGGATTGGGAATTCACCAACTGTATTCGCATCAAATTGAAGCCTTGGACTGCTTGCGGAAAGGTCGCGATTTAAGTATTGTGACTCCCACAGCATCGGGAAAAACCCTGTGCTACAACCTCGCAATTCTCGAAGATTGTCTGAAGAATTCTCAAACTTCCGCGCTCTATATCTTTCCGCTGAAAGCTCTAGCTTTCGATCAGTTTCGCAAACTCCAGCGTATTGTCGAAACATTTCCCCAAGAACAGCGTGTAAAAGTGGGGCAAATGACAGGGGATACTCCCTATACCGAACGTTTGGGACTGTTTGTGCCTCATCTCCCTAATATTTTAGCGGTCAGTCCCGATTTGCTGCATCATCAATTATCCAAGATTCCGCGCTCACAATGGGAACCTTGGCGAGAATTTCTGCGGCGGTTGCGTTGGGTGGTTATTGATGAAAGCCACTCGTATACAGGCGCCTTTGGAGCTCATCTTACTAACCTAATGCGTCGTTTGCGTAGGGCGGTAGACAGTGTGGGAGGCAACAGCAGCAAACTCCAATTTATTTGTTCTTCGGCTACAATTGGAAACCCGCGAGACATGGCAATGCGGTTTAGTGGTAGAACGTCTCAACCCGATCGCCTGCATTTAATTGAAGGCAGCGGGGCGGGCAGTGCTGGAAAGACTGTTTTGTGTTTAGCTCCCAGCGACACGGCAAATTCCGATGCTTGCAAGATTGTTTTAGCTTGGCTGCAACAAGACTTGAGCGGAATTGTGTTTTGCAATAGTAGAGGAGCCGTTAAAAAACTCGTAGATTTAATTCAAAAAGAAAGTACGCGACAGGGAAATAGTTATTTAGCGCAAAAAGTCACTGCTTTCTACGGTTCTTTAAAAAGCGATCGTCGCCAAAATATCATCAGTCAACTGCAAAGGGGGAAACTTAAAGTAATTATTTCCACATCAGCATTAGAAGCTGGACTGGATTTACCAGAATTAGATTGCTGTTTGGTGAAAGGATACCCCGGTTCTATTATGTCCTTTCGTCAGAGGCTGGGACGTGCCGGGAGAGTAAATCCGGGATTGGTAATTTTCTTGCCAATTGCCCAAAGTTCCTTAGACTACTATTACGGTAAGAATCCTGACAAATTGCTAGCAGGAGAAGCAGAAAGCGCTGCATTCAATCCTAATTATCCCACCATTGTCAGCAAACACCTTGAATGTTGCTGCGTCGAAAGCGGTTTGCCTGCTGTTGAGGTAGAAAGTCGATTTGATGCTGTCGGAGGTGCCGTTGCTGAGGCACTGCTGCATCAAGATAGACTTTTCTTCGTTCGCAATAGTACGCTCCGAGGGCGAGGAGAACCTCATCTAAAAGTCAATATTAGAGGCAACGCTATAGATGCTATTGAATTAATTGATGAGAATACGGGAGAATCCTTTGAAGAAATGTCGCGTGACATTGCCTATCGAGAAGTCTTTCCCGGTGCAATTTATACGGCTTTTGACGAAAGCAACCGTTTAGTTACTTATCGGTGTCAAAGCTTAGATATCGACCAGAACAAAGCAATACTCCAGCCCTTTGAAGAAGACCCCAGCTTGTTTACTGAACCTGATTTAGGTTTACAAATCGAACTTTTAGAAAACCTAGAAGAACCCCGCATTATTCCTACCAGCTTACCAGACGCAAGGTTGACGTTAACTTTGGGATGGGGAAAGATTACATCAGAAGTAGCGGGCTATAAGCTTTTTAAAAGAGAATATCGACAAACTTGCACTAATGTCAAATGCCGTCGCCACCAACAGCCCCTTGAAGGTAAAATATGTCCGTCTTGTGGTCGGAGTTTGAAATCGATCGAAATAAATAAACTTATTAAATCCGTACCGTTCACTCCGTCTTATCAAATACAATATGAAGCTCCCGTCGTTAAAGTTGAAGTAAATCCGGCTCTAATTGCTGCAATTACAGAGGAAGTTAACCGCCAAAGAGCTAGTGCAAAAGCCCAATATGGAGATGATATTCCTCAAGAGTTGGAAGGTTTGTTTAAAAGCCCTCCCGTTGCAGTTGCGTTGCACAGTATGGCTCATCAAATTCAACTAGCTGTTCCCCTAGTCGTGCTTTCCTCTACTCACGATGTGAACAGTACGGTAGAACTAGATGATTCGGGTATCGTCGCCTATTTTTTTGATACCACGGATGGGGGAAATGGAGCATCTGAAGAAATCGGGAAGCAGTTACCGTTATTCGCTGCTAAAGCAATGTCTCTAGCTTTAAATTGCGAGTGTTCTGACGGGTGCCCTAAATGCTTGATTCAGATTGGCTGTCCCCAACAAAACCAGGGATTGCACAAGAAAGTCGGTCTGTTTCTGCTTGAAGCAATAGCTACAAATTCTTCAATTTAACAGCCGATAAATTGTCCGGTTCCCATTCCTCAGAAAAATTCATGAGTTCCCAATCGATCGCATCATCAGGGAACAGAGATAATTGCCCCGGCGATACGTTAGACTGACCCCGATTATGATAGGACAGGTGACACGCGGTACACAGAGCGATTAAGTTTTCAGGGCGGTTGTCCTCCGGTATCCGATTGCGATGGTGAACCGTTAAAGTTAAAGCACATCGTTCAGATTTGGTTAAGCCGCTTTGTTTGCCGGGTCGGAGTTTACCGGGTCGGAGGCATTGTTGATGGCACTTAGCACAACGCCACCCCGCGTTTTCCTTAACTGATAGCGCAATGTCAGACCAATTATCGGGATACCTTTTGGGTTTAGGCATAGCTTGTTTCTCTGCAAATAGGGCGATCGCTTTTCCTGTTACCGACTCCATCGAGTTTAGAGAGCTGCGAATCCGTTCTGAAAAACTTACCCATAGCTACCCAAATCTAGACATAGCTGAACATGAGTGCTTGTGGTGTTAACTTCCTGTTTCACAGTAGCGACAACATGACTGCTGTCGGGTTTGTCTACTCCGCAGGCTGACACGGTGGAACTCACCGCCAATTCTGAACGTTCTGGAATAAATATTCCTTCAAACCAACGTTCTATATTTTTCGACGCATTCAAGTCACGGTCTTGAATATTTCCACAACTGGGACATTCAAAGGCTCGGACTCTTAATGGCATTTTATGCCGATGATTACAGCAATTTGAA
Organism: Microcoleus sp. B13-B6; assembly: GCF_036705405.1. Lineage (NCBI taxonomy): Bacteria > Bacillati > Cyanobacteriota > Cyanophyceae > Oscillatoriales > Microcoleaceae > Microcoleus > Microcoleus sp. B13-B6. Next base: position 104,152 of record NZ_JAUBUJ010000006.1, on the reverse strand, counting down.
CAGATTTGACTGCTAGGAAAGAATCGATCTATGAGCGTCAATTTTGAGTTAAATTTTTCGGTTTTATATTCAAGTTGACGCTTGAATTCGTACATACCGCAGTCGGCGATTGCACCAGCTAACTTGTGGTTCTTCAAAAATGCCTTAACATTCAAATCTTCAATCTTCACCTCACTGTGGTTTTTGGCGAGGTAAGTTGTTAACTTGTGAATAGCATCTTTTCGGATGTTTGACACTTTTAGGTGCAACTTTGCTAGTTTAGTGACAGCTTTAGCGCGGTTTTTTGAGCCTTTGACTTTACGACTAACAGAGCGCTGCAATCGTTTTAACTTCTTGCTCATCTTGCGGTAGGCTTTAGGATTGGCAAAAACCTTCCCGTCACTGGTGACAGCCAACTCTTTGATACCAATGTCAACGCCAATAGAGGGACGGTCTAGAGACACTGTGGGCTGTTCTATTTCGTACTTGATAGCAATGAACCATCTGTCAGCAGTTCTACTAATTACACAGTTGTGAACTGCCGTAATTGGTAATGGTTCGTGCAGCCTAACCCAACCTATTTTAGGGAGTTTGATACGGTTGCCATCGTTACTGATACCAGGTTTTGCTTTAGTTCCTTGCTCAAGATAAAAGCTGTCCTTAGACTTGCCTTTTTTCTTAAATCTAGGCTGTTTTGATACTTTTTTAAAGCATCTATCCCATGCCGTCCTAACTTCAGTGAGAGCCTGTTGTGGACTTGCTTTCGAGCTTTGATAATACCAGGGATTAGCTGGTTTTATTTCAGCCACTAGGCGCTTGTGCAAGTCAATCGCAGAAGGGATCTTAATAGTTTTATCCGTCTCCCTGAGTGTCAATGTTTCAAGGATGATTGAATTTGCCCAGTTGTAAGCGTGTCTTGCTACTCCGCAATGCTGCCGAAATCTAGTCACCTGTTTGTTATTAGGTTTTAATTCCGTCTTGAAACTAAGTAACATTTGCTTTTACCTCATTTCTGCCTTACTCTTATTGTATGCGGAATTAATACGGAACAACAAAATGCCTAGAAAAAAGATTTACAGCGAGCCTAAGCGTAAGGTCAACCTCAGCCTAACCGAGACTGCTACTAAGTGGCTAGAGGAAAAACGAGTTCAGCTTACCGCAAGCAGTCTTAGTGACGTTATCGAGAGACTTGCTAGAGAGTTACCCAATAATTCCATCAATGAGTAACTTTGTCCAAGAATCACGTTACAGCTTTAAATCCCCTAAAAACACCGCTGCAATAAATTTCCAAGTTTGCTTCAATCCATTGTGCGGTTTCAAAATATCCCAAAGCTACGGCTTGAAGTCGCACCATGTTGGCATTGAACATATTGGTCGTCTGTGCTTCTCGAACTGCATCAATACCTTGGAGGATGCGTTCTGGGATTTGGATCGGTTCCTCTGGCTCTAGGGAACCGGGTAGCTTCCCCAAGAAACCGAGATATTCCTTTACCCGCAGCTCGAAGTTAGCCTCAGCTTCAGCTAAATCGGTGAAGTAACGGCCGTAATAGAATCCACCATCTTGGGCATTGAAAAAGTGCGTTACCCATTCTTCATCTTTGCGCCATTCTCTGAGAGTAATGTAACCAGGTGCTTGCCCACCATCACCGGGAATGGGATGCGATTTTAATATGGAGTGGCTTTGAGCGTTCATAGATAATTTGTGCAGGGTGAACTAGAAGAATTTGTAATCGATCGGTTTGAGCAGCTTGAAAACTAAGTAGCAACTGCCTCAGCTTGCATCATAGTTGTTCTGCCAACCAAGAAAGGTTTTTCCACTCATCAACGGTGAAGCCAAAGCTTGTTTCTTCAGGAAAGCGCTCGACCATCCTTTGCATAGCATCCTGTGCTGTTTCGGCTCGAATGTAATATCCGTTTCTAGCGCCCCGGTCGGAGCGGCCGTCGCAGGGGTGGGAGTAGGGTGCGTTGCGGGTGCAGCGGTATTCTTTCATCGGATTGGTTAAGCGCGAGGTTTGAGAAATTGTAAAAGTTCATTTCCATGTTTTCCAATCGGGTTGTAGCCTATCGGCAGCCAAAAGTAATCAGACGCCCAATAATCGCCGTCGAAATCTTTCAGCCACCAGTCATCATCTACACCGCCCAAACAAATCTTTTCTGCGTTGAAGTAAAGCTTAATTCGCTGAAACTTATTAGCCATCGGTTGAACCATCAATCAAAAAGCTGGGGGATACTCAAAAGCAGGTTGCCAGTTACTATTAATTAGCCTACCCGTTTTTGCTGCATTGTAGTTCCTCTCCAAAAAAGAGCGGCGCTTGGGTTCTGAATTACCCGTCTGCTGTATCAGTGTTTCGCGTAACGGGTGGTGGCTGCCAATCAAAAACTCGTTCCTGGTGCTGAGCCTTTCGAGATAGCGTTGATGGGGGAGCTGGTCGAACTTACCACCCACGCCCCGATTGCAGCTAACGCAAGCTAGCACGAGATTCCAGATGCCTTGATACTCCCCATGCCGTGCATGCGAGGGGATTCTTGAAGAACCCAGAGTCGGATTTTCAAAGGCGCTATCAATTCGCCGCTACTGATTCTGCTAAGATCTAATCCTAGCTTTATCGCTACTTTTCTGATAATGTTTGCTGCGCCGTTGCCATCAGCATTTATTTTCGTACCATCGGCTGAACGATACAGTCCACGAGTTATTCTTTTTCCTGATTCTTTCCACCCTTCAGTTTTTTCACCGAACGCAGGCAGCGAATCATTATCGAGAAAGCTGGCTTTTGAGGTATATGCTTCTTCAGTTTCTAGGAACTTAATTTTGTACTGATGACACAACTGAAGTATTCTCTCTTTTAGCCGACCCGTAGGAATTTGCACAAATTTTTGATGAGTCTTTTGACCCATATTGGCATTTTGTTTTTGCTCTTTATTCCATCCAAATACTACCGTTTTTATCCCATTTTTAAGGCAGTGATCGATTACAATCCTTGCTGCTTTGTTGACTGCATCTCTAACTTGTCGATTCCTTTTTTCGGTAATCCGGGCTAACTGGTTTGACCAGAACCCCTGTGGTCGGTTCTCTTTCAGCACAGAGATTCGCTTGTTGTACCACTGATTCAAAGACTTTAGATGTCGTCCATCAATAATAAAAGAAGTTCCTACATTGGATACGCCTGTTAACCAATTATTAATTCCATGATCTAACCCCAGGACACTTCCGGGAAGCACAGCACTACCAAGCTGCTCCTCTGTTCGATATACAAACTCGGCGTAAAAACAGCGATTTCTGGGAAGAATCCGAATTTCAACCAGTTTCTTGTAGTCCAAGTTTGACGGCATCGGCAAGAAAAATTCTCCGATTCCAAACCAAAGCTTGACTTTACTACCTAGTGGGAACCGTAACAACCCGTTTTTGAGTTTGACATCCGCGATCGGGAATGTCACTAATTTCAGAGAATCTTTTCTGTATTTTGGTAGCTTTGGGTGCTGCGTAACAGTCCCAGATTTGATTCCCAATAGCCGCCCAATGTATGAACTGAAGGATTCAGCGACACTGGTTAAAGTTTGCTGTGCGACATGGGAATACAGAGCCTTAAAATGCAAATTCGATTTAAACATTTTATGGAAATCATATTTCCCAGGGATTTTGCCAGTTTTGAAATACAACTGACGACCGTAGTACAAGGCGCAGTTTGCTAGCTTGTTTGATTCACCACAGACAAACTCTAAAATTGCTTTCAGACTGAAATCAGCATTAATTAAGTTTTGCTGGCATCCGTAATTAGACATTTTTTTGATTTTCGATATACTGCTTGACCACTGATAGTGGCGCACCGCCAACTGTTGCAACAAAGTAACTATTCGTCCACAGAGTTGGCAGTCTGCTTTTTAACCAAGGAAATTCCTGTCTCAACAGTCGAGATGAACGTCCTTTCAAATATCGGATCAACTTGGCAATCCCGAATTGTGGGTCTACTCCTACTAAAACATGAACATGATCTGGCATTACTTCCATTTCTATTAGTTCGGCGTTGAATTCAGTGCAAACTTCTTGTAAAATCGCTTTCAGGCGAACATCTACACCGTTAATCAACACAGACCTACGATACTTTGAACACCACACAATATGATAATTGCAGCAGTAGGTTACATTGCTGTTGGATTTTAGTTTTGTTTTCATATTTACAGTATATACCAACCAACCTGTATACTGTGTGTCGAAATATAAAGAATTGTTCAAGGCGGTTGAAACCGTTACCGACTTTTCCCCGTGTCTAAAGCCAGGGGCCCGGCGGGCTCGTTTTCCGGTCAACGGGATGAGCGATGCGGTAGTTGATGAGAACGCGGGGGAAAAAGTGGGAGGATGTTCATTCAGTAGGCTGCCAGTTTGTATGATAATGCAAATTAAGGAAAAATATTATACTTAATAAATAGCATGAATGGCAAGACAATTGATTACTACTGTCGTAAGTTCTCTCCTCTCTTAAGATTAACAAACCCAACGGGCTTAAATGTGAGTCGGTCTGCGGGGGTAGCTCCCAATAAACCAGTTTTGTTGCTAGCGGTAATCGAACTAATCAATCGTGGTGAGATCCAGCACAATCAAATTTATTTCTCACCTGAGTTAATTGCAGCATTTATGAAGCTGTGGGGCGACTTAGAAATCAACAGGACGGCAGATATCGGTCTGCCGTTCTTTCACTTAAAATACGATGGGTTTTGGCACTTTAAGGCTAAACCGGGTTATGAGTTTGTCGAATCGAGCCAAAACAAAGTAAAAGTGAGGAGCATTAGCGCGATACGACAAACAATAGATTATGCTTATTTAGATGCTGAATTGTTTCTGCTCCTGCAACATCCCGAAACCAGGAATCAGTTGTTGCTGACCCTGATCGATGCTTGGTTCTCAGACAAAACCGAACAAATCGAGCGTTCGCTGCAATTCAATGCCTTCGGTGACTTGCAAAACCAATTATTTTCGACTGGCGGGCGCGTTTATCAGCCAGACGAGATTGCTAGCGTTGGCGAGCAGGAATCTATTGTCAGAGATGCTGCATTTCGGAGAATCATCACCTCGATCTACGACCGCCGCTGCGCCTTTTGCGGCTTGCAGGCGTTCAATAATTTGGAGAATATCGTAGACGGCGCGCACATCAAGCCGTTCAGTAAGTTTTACGACGACCGCATCAATAACGGACTGAGCTTGTGCAAAAACCATCACTGGGCTTTTGACCGCTTTTGGTTTACCCTCAACGACGACTGCACGATCGTAGTTTCCGATACTTTGAGAGAAGATTCCCCCCACGCTCGCCCCATCAGAGATTTTCACGGCGAGCGCATCATGCTACCGCCACGAGAAGAATATCGCCCCCGCCCCGATGCTTTGCAGTGGCACCGCCAAAGTTTTTTAGATCGACAAGTTTGAACGGTTAGCATTCGAGGAGAGAGGGTCGCAGTGAGTGGATGAAGGCATCCTTGTCGGAGGTAATGTGAAAGCAGTTGATGGGAGAGAAAATCGCTTGCATCTGACATACAAAGGCTTGACACTTGTTCGTAAACGAACTATATTAACTGGCAGGTGAACTCCAAGGCGAGCGCAGGAGGGCGAGTATGTTCAAAAACAAAGAATACATGACCGGGCGGCAGCAAGTCCTTGTTGCAGAATTCGAGGCTGAAATTGAATCGGAGTACGCGCTTTGTATAGCCCAGCTCCAAAAAACCAAGCAAGCGATTGAACGGGCGACGGCGGACTTAACCGAACAGCATCAAAACTTAGCAAATTCTGAAATTGACGCGCTCCGCAAGTATTGGTACGAGCGGTTAGAAGCTCTCATCAATCTTGCATCCTGGAGGGCTCCGAAGTTGCTCCAACAATTGAACGAAAAGTATCCGCAATCGCTATCTTAAGCACCTTATTAGAAGTTGAGTTCGAGAGTTGGGTGATAGGTGGTGTGATGGCCGACAAAACGAGGTTGAAAAAGGAGAAAGCATGAAGACAACTGAGCTAATTATTGCCGAACTACAGAAATCCTTGTCCTTCAAAGGACTGAAAATTAACAAACTGGATTCTCCCGTTACTAGCGGTTACTCGGAAGAATGGGATATCCAAGATAGCTACGGGTGGAACTATGCAGGTTTTGGAGTCAAGAATGGGGGGTATGAATACGCTCTTGCACCAAACAAATCTTTACCCTTTGAAGCTCAATCAACTATCGATTGGGTGCAAGCTGAGATTATCCGAGTTCACCAATTAGCTTCTAGCGCTGACGCTACCTAAACAAATAACCCGGAGTTTATTATGTATCGCGAATTAATCGAAATACTAGCAGTAGAGCTAGCCAGACGACAGGGATACTCAATTAGAAACATCAATACCAATAATCCCAAGTTTCAGGTCTACCCAGCAATGGCTAAAGTTTCCCTTGAAACCATTGATGGGTTATTGAAAGAAGAAGGTATCAAGTTCAAAGACCTGGAAGTGTATACTATTGGGCAAACATCTTCCTCTCCCAGTACCAACATTCTGCTGTTGGATGAATTGACCGACAGACTGATAGTTAATCTAGCTAAGGTTAACGGACAAAAGATTGAAAAGCTCTACTTAGGCGATGTCATTATCCAAGTGTATTTAGGAACGGTCAAAACGTGTTTGAGTGTAATCGATAGTTTCCTCTCACAAAGAAAGCTAGAATTTGAGGACTTAAAAGTGTCCGAAATGTGTCAGATACCAACCATATCAAATTAGGAGTCATAACAATGTATCACGAATTACTTGAAAGATTGGCACTTATACTAGCCAAAACGGAGGGATGGGAAATTGAAGATATTCACGGCGACAATCCGAGAATGAAAGTGTATTTAAAAATGGCGGCAGCCTGCTTGGGTGAAATCGATAATTATCTGGAAGAACAAGAGGTTGAATTCGGGGACTTAGAAGTTAATGCCAGGTATGAGATGCCTCACGTTTTAGACCAACAGTAATGAATTTAGATAAGTGCAATTAATCCTAGTTACACTAATCTAAATAACCCAATAGTTTCACAGGTAAAAACGTTAACTCCACTTCCCCCAGCGGAAAAAATCAAAACGATTAGAAAATAATGCTGTATTTAGTTCAACTCAAATTAGAGGGCAAAACTTTTTTTGCTTATCGCAATTCAAATGGTGTGTGGATACAGTGTATCTCTTTTTCCGAAGCTACTCCATTCAAAACACACAAAGGGGCTTGGGATGCACTCAAGCGAGTTCACAAATATTGCAATGAATCTGGGTATGACTCATTGCAGAAAGTAGGCTATGAAATAGACGTGATTGCACTAACTGAAGCTGAGGTTCAAAGTCACATCTCTGAAGAGGAGCAAAGAAGGCGAACTTACATTTTTGAAGATAATAAAAGGAAAATTTACCTATACGGACGCGAAGCTGAAAAGCAAGTGATGGAATTTTTCCTATCATCTTCTATCGGTACTCCAGTCAGGATTTACAAAAAGTTCTCATTTGATTGGGAGTTGGCAGAAATTACTAATATCAATTCAGAGCGCTTCGAGGTCAAGGGCATTGAATTTGAATTACTTACAGGTAAAAATCCTGATTTTTTAGCTTTACCTCCTGATGATGAGGTGAGCGAAGCTATTATCTCTCAGCAATTGCTAAAAGATTTTACAGCAAACTACTGGAAATGGAATCTGACCCCGGAACAGCAAATTACTATTGCTAAAATCCTCGCAACTTCTTTCGTAAATTCCTAACACTCCCTCAATTTAATAGTCAAAACAGAAACAACAAAGAGCAACAAAATGAATCAACCCAATCAATACGATGCCGTACTCGGTGGCAATAGCCCTGGGCCACCCCCAGGAAGCGCGGTTATGGGCATAGCTAACAGATACTCTGAACCGGAACACCGCCAATTTTGCTTGGACATGGCAGCAGCGCAGTTGCCAGTCACCCATTATGACGGTCGCTTCTATTGGTCGGGCCCCTCTGCCATAGTTGGCGACCTCCAAGATGTTCTCGGCCCAACTAAAGTCAAGTGCGTTTGGGATGAGCTGGATTCTCGGTTTGTGGTGTATCCCAGAGCCTACAGCCGCGAAGCGATCGCTCTAATGCGAAGTTTAGATGAGGCAGACATTCTCAGCATTTACTTTTTTGTGAAAGCAGGAACGCAGCCACACAAAAGACTGGCAGAGAATTGCTTGAAAACTATCCATTCAGAATTGGGTTTAAAGGTGGAAATTTTAAAACTTATTACAAGGGAGGGTGTTTCATGACTAAATGCGTTCATTAATTCAGCCATTGACTCAAGGTTTAGATGCCTTGCAGGTAGAATCCTTGCAACCAAAATGAGGAAAAAAATTAATGAAAATGACAGTAACTTGGGATACCTCCAAAGAACTGCCCGTGCCAACAGATGACGAACTAGAGTTAGTCGCAGGGTTAGCAATACAAGAAATGTACTCGCGCTTTGGAGAAAAAGGGGGGAGATTTCTTAGAGAAGGAGGTTACATATTTTGTGCTTGGCAGATTGGTTATAAAATAACCGAAGACCAGTTTCCATTATTTCGGAAACTCTGCGAAGACAAGTGGAAGCTAATAATCCAGTACCTAGAAACCGAGTATCGAGTCCGCTAGTCGGTTATTTACTCGTAACACAATCAAGCTTTAAGTAGGCGCTATCTAAATGTTCGTAGCTCAATCCATCAGACAACCCGACCAGTTTTACTACGCCCATACTTTGTCGAGTGCTAGGCGCTGGAAAACGCGCAGGGGTGCTGACAAAGCCGTGGCTCAATACCCCAACAGTTACATAGTAATCGCAGAAGCGGAAATAGGTTCACTCCTACACAAATCCCAGTTTCTGATAGCTCGTATCCAAGTAGAAAAAGCAGCCGAACAGGCTTATCGCAATCATAGTTCCGAGGCTTTCTCACCCGAATACCCTGACACTCATTTTGAAGAATTGGCGGTGCAAGCTTGGGAACGCTATCAGCAGCAGCGGTTGCAGGAGGTCACAAGTTGAGTTTGTACGCCATCAGGTTCAAAAAGGATAGCAAAGTGCGCTACCTAATCCAAACTCAGGGGAATCCCGAATACAACTCCATTGATTCGGGTACTTTGGAAGGAGCGAAGACTTGGAAAACCGAACGGGGCGCTAACAATTACTTAGCTAAGCTTTTGGTAGAGCCAGGTGGCGACAAACTCCGAAACCGATGGACGACGATCGAAGTTGTGGAAATCTCACCACAGCAACAATATCACACCAACAATCCCGAAGTTATCCGCAAAGCCAAAGCTAAGTACGACAGCAAGCGCCCCGTGTTCTCGTTTCGCCCCAAGCCTGAGATTCTAGAATGGTTAGAGAAGGAGCGATGCGAGGGTGAAAGCGATGCCGATTTGCTCAACCGAAAGCTGGGAAAGTTGATGAATCTGGAACAACAATTAGGAGGAGATTGTGGACGTTGAAACAATTAAGGCAACATTACTATCAGAAATCGAACAATTAGAGGAATCGTTGCAGATAATTACGCGCCGGGTCAAAGAAGGCAAGGCAATAGGTTCGCATACTAATGTAGATGCTTCCAAAGTTAACAATTTGATTGGCAAATATCAATTATTTATGGCGATTTCTTCCAACGACACAAACTCAGAAACCCAACAAAGCGATGAATAATCCAACTGAAACTACGGAAATAGAGCAATTCAAAGGATACTTGCAAGATTTAGTTGCTGTCATGAAAACAGTACCAGGCAGAACGGATTGGAAGTACCGGGGGTTTGAGGAATTGGTCTTAGAGTGTGGCAGGGTGATGGAACCCAAACCGCTACCCAAAAACATCAAACAAGGTCAACCGAGCTTCTGCTACGCCAACTGCCAGCGCTTAGTCTTAAAAAACCGCAGCCTTACTTACGTCGAAGGCTACGCGATGGCGCAAGGCGTATCTCTCCCGCTGCACCATGCTTGGCTGCTCGATGCCAACGGATACGTTATTGACCCGACTTGGGAACCTTTCGGCTGCTGTTATTTGGGCATTCCCTTGGCGACATCGTGGATAAAATCTATTTGGAATTCTCGAAAGCAGAAGGGACGCACTGATGAATTGAGTATTTTGCAGGGGAATCATCTCGAAGATTTTTCGATTTTCAAACAAGGATTTCCGGCAGATGCTCTTGCCTAACCTCGAATTAATTGAATGTCATGAACATTACAGACACCGCTAAAGAATTTGCGATCGCCCAACACGGCACTCAAAAATACGGTGAGCATCCCTACTCGTATCATCTAGCTCAAGTATCTCAAGTGCTAAGCGAATTCGGTTATGCAGGCGATGAAGCAATTGCAGCAGCAGGATGGCTCCACGATACGCTAGAAGATACGCCAACAACTTATGAGATGCTTGTGTCTGAATTTGGGAAAGAAACAGCGGATATTGTGTGGGCTGTAACCAGTGAGTCCGGGGGAAACCGAGTCGATTGCTTTCGCAAAACTGCCTTAAAAATCCAGTCCAACAAAAAAGCTTTGATTGTTAAATTGGCTGATAGAATCGCTAACACCGAAGCTAGCCTCCAAAGCAATCCCAAGCTATATAAAATGTACGCCAAAGAGTTCCCCGTATTCAAGGAACTCCTGTACAATCCCCAGGATATCAAACTAATGCCCCTGTGGAATCGATTGCAAAGCTCGAACAAGTAAACTCAATAGAACAGGAATTTTACCGTGACTAATCTAACTCAAACTATCTCAGGAGAGCAGATAAAGCGCTACTTAGAAAGTGTAGTTGCAGCAATGGAACCAGTGCCCGCCAGAGCCAATTGGATGTATCAACGCTATGAAGAATTAGTCTTAGACTGCGGCTTCATTATGGAACCCCAGTCATTGCCCGAAACGATCGAATGTGGCGCACCGAAGTTTGGTTATTGGAATTGCCAGAAGTTAGCGTTTGCTTCGGACAGCCTCACCTACGTCGAAGGATACGCCCTTCATGCCGATGTTGGATTTCCAATTAGCCATGCTTGGTTGCTCACACCCGATGGATACGCTATCGACCCAACTTGGGATTCTCCCGGTTGCTATTTTGGAGTTCCGCTTTCTACAACATGGGTGGAGTCTGTTTTAGCAGCCCGCACTCGCATAGATAACCTCAGCATATTTGATGGCAACTACATCGAAAAGTTTTCCTTGCTCAAAGAGGGATTGCCTGTTGATGCTTTTGCTAACTTACTGCGGTGAACTCAACTAAACGCTGCGGATTATCTATCGCTTGCACCGTTACGAATGATTGTTCCACAGCAATTGTACGAGCAGTTGCAGGTGTTCGAGTTCGGGCTCGAAGCCACAAGCCTCTTCCCAAGCCTCGGTTAAAGCTGCCCATCCTTCGGGAGTGTCCGGTTTTTGGCGCATTAGGGCGATGAAGTTGGTGGCGGTGCGGGCTCTTGCTGGCTCAATCCCCGACCTCACCAGTTGTAGTTCAAATGATGGATGGCTGCTGTTGGCAAGGATGTCAGCGTAATCCGTGTCTAGTAAATCCAGCGGTTCGATGGGCGAATCAGTCATTTAAGCAATTAGTGACAACTGTTGATTATCAATCATTTTCAACTCTTCTTTAATGGTTCCACAGCAGTTGCAGTTCAAGCGCGGGATAGTTGCTGTGGGCGTGGATGTCGGTTTTAAATCCTGCGGAGCCACTGCGCTAATGCGATGCTTAGAATGACGCAATTTGGCACTCAGTGCGTAAGTCCTAACAGCGATTATGATTAACATAAGTAGGTCAACTTACCTTATATTATGGCAGATCCAATACAACCACCAAGTAAAATGCTACAGGAGGCACAAGAAGCGGATACTAAAGAGAATCCCGATATAAAAACTCATACAATCTCGTCCCGACTGCTCAAGGCGATTCAAGCCCCGACCCCCAGTGAACTCCTTGCCAAGGCAAACTACATGAATCGCAAGCATGAACCGGGGAGCATTGATTTTACTGAGGGTGACGCTCACGAACTGCCCCCACCAGGCTTTGTAGAAGCCCTTCAACGCTGGAGCATTCCGCAAAATGAGAGTTGGTTCGGTTACAAAGACAACCTTCCACAAGCACGAGTCGCTGTGTCAGAAGGTCTGAAGATGCAACGCGGACTCGCGATCGCACCTGAAGATATTTTCTTGACCAACGGTAGTCTGATTAGTCTGAATATTTGTCTTCAGATGCTGACCGAAATAGGAGACGAGGTGATTATCATCACCCCACCTTGGCTAAACTACAGGCGGATGATTCATGTTGCTGGTGCAGTTCCGGTGGGCGTTTCCGTCAATCCAACTACTTTTGATTTGGATCTCGATGCGATAGCGGCTGCCATAACGGAACGTACCAGAGCGATCGTTATCAATTCACCCCACAACCCCACAGGCAAGATTTTTTCAGCAACCACCCTACAACAATTAGCAAATCTGCTCACCAATGCCTCCAATCGCTACGGTAAACCCATCTACCTGATTTCCGATGAAACCTTCAGCCGCATTGTGTTCGACGGGCAAACTTGTCCGAGTCCCACCCAGTTCTACCCGTTTTCCTTCCTCATCTATGGTTACAGTAAGGTCTGGATGGCTCCCGGTCAACGCATCGGCTATATTGCCTTGCCACCCACAATGCCTGAACGGGAATCAATACGGCGCATAATTCGTACACTGCAAGGCAGTCCCTTTGGTTGGTGTTTCCCCAGTGCATTGATGCAATATGCCCTCGTTGACTTGGAGCCACTCACCATCGATATAGAGCATTTACAACGCAAACGCGATTGGATGGTGAAGGCACTCCAAGAAATGGGTTACAAATTACAAATACCTGAAGGGACATTCTTTTTGTTAGTAGAGTCACCCTGGTCAGACGATTGTGCTTTTGCCGAATTGCTAGCTCGCTACGATGTTTTTGTCTTCCCTGGGACACTTCAGGAAATACCGGGTTATTTCCGAATTTCTCTGACTGCCAACCAAGACATGATTTCCCGTGCCCTGCCGAAAATTCAAGCAGCTATAGAACACGCTACTGCCAACGCATTGGGTGGAGTTTAGTCTGAAGTTTTTTTCTCAACATCAAACGGCAATACAACATTATAAAATACTAGAAACATTCTAATGGCGACTTACAATAATATTCTAGAAGCGGTTGGCCGAACTCCCCTGATTAAACTTAATAGTATTAGTCAAGAAATTCCATCAACAATTTATAGCAAGGTAGAATACCTTAATCCGGGTGGTAGTACGAAAGATAGAATAGCTCTGTCCATGATTGAAGCCGCAGAGAAAGCCGGTAAACTGCAACCTGGTGGGACAATAATTGAGGCAACAGCAGGAAATACGGGAGTTGGTCTGGCGCTAATCGCTGCGATAAAAAAATATCGCTGCATATTTGTGATGCCGGATAAAATGAGCCAGGATAAAATTAACTTACTTAAAGCTTATGGAGCCGAAGTAGTAATTACGCCGACATCAGTTGGGCCTGACTCTCCAGAAAGTTTCAACGGTGTCGCAGAAAGGCTTACTAAAGAAATATCAGGAGCTTATAGACCCGATCAATTTGCTAATCCTAATAATCCGTTAGCCCATTACTTAACGACAGGTCCAGAAATTTGGTCAGATAGTAATGGGAAAGTTGATGTTTTTGTTGCGGCGATGGGAACAGGTGGCACAATTTCTGGAGTTGGCAAGTATCTGAAAGAACAAAATCAAAATATAGTAATTGTTGGCGCAGATCCAGAAGGTTCTATTTTCTCTGGTGACACCCCCAAAATTTACCAGGTTGAGGGAATTGGTGAAGATTTTATTCCGAAGACGTTTAACCGCCAAGTAATAGATGAAATGGTCAGAGTTAGCGATCGTGAGTCTTTTAATATGGCTCGCCGTCTAGCGCGAGAAGAAGGTTTATTGGTGGGAGGCTCTTGCGGTACAGCAGTAGCAGCAGCCCTTAAATATGCAGCCAGATTATCAGAACCGAAACAGATTGTAGTGCTGTTACCAGATACAGGAAGAAACTACATCAATAAAATCTATTCTGATTCCTGGATGCAGGAAAATGGTTTTTGGGAAGAACCAACAAAAAAAACAATAAAACTGCAAGAGATACTTGCCCAGAAACAAGATTTTCCCTCACTCGTTTCTGTGAGTTCGCAGGACACATTGAGTCAAGTCATCGAAGTTATGCAAAGACTGAATATCTCACAAGTTCCAGTTATTGAAAACCATCACATCATTGGCAGTTTAAATGAAGCAGCTTTAATGAAACTACTGCATGAAGGGATTGATTTTTCTCACCAAAAAGTTGCGCCTGTTATGAGTAAACCTTTACCGAGTTTAGATGAGAAAGTCGATATTTCCGAAGCTTATAGAGTTTTTTTATCAGCAACTAATGCTATTATTATTGAACAAAATAGTATTCCGGTGGGATTAATTACTAGAACGGATTTAATTAAATATTGGGCAAGCCCAACAGAACGTCTGAATTATGAATGAAAAATAGTTTGATTTCCTAACAGTATAGTTAAGTAGAATGAATGATTTAGTTTTTTTATCTGCTCATCAATTAGCAAAAGCAATCCGCGACCGCCAAGTCTCTTCCACAGAAGTAATAGAAGCTTATTTGAGTCAGATTGCTCAATACAACCCAGAGCTAAATGCAATTGTGACTCTGGATGCAGAAAATGCGATCGCGCAGTCGAAAGCAGCAGATCGAGCATTAGCTCAAGGAGAAAATTGGGGGATTTTACATGGAGTTCCCGTAACTATCAAAGACACCCTCGAAACCAAAGGATTACGCACAACCAGCAGTTATCAACCCTTAGCTAATTACGTCCCCAAGCAAGATGCTACCGTCGTCGCTCGATTACGCGCTGCTGGAGCCATTATTTTGGGCAAGACGAATACACCACAACTAGCTGATAACTTTCAGACCAACAGTCCTCTGTTTGGTAGAACCAACAACCCCTGGAACCATGAATATACACCAGGTGGCAGCACTGGGGGTGGAGCGAGTGCGATCGCTGCGGGGTTATCCCCTCTAGAACTTGGTAGTGATATTGGTGGGTCAATCCGCGTTCCCTCTCACTTCTGTGGCATTTTCGGCTTGAAACCAACCGAGTATAGAGTTTCAACATTTGGGCATATTCCAGAGTTGCCCGGAACACCTAAAACTATCCACCACTTACAAACAATAGGGCCTCTTGCCCGCTCTGTAGAAGACTTGCGATTGTGCCTGTCACTGATTCAAGATCCAGACCCCCGCCAGTCAGAAGTTATACCGATATTCACACAAGTTAACCCAGCAATCACGCTACAATCGTGCCGTTACGCTTGGACAGAAGGTTTTGGTGAGATTCCAGCCACAGCTCAAACCTCATCTGCTCTAGAAAAATTAGCATCATCCCTGACCGAGCTAGGATGCTGTGTAGAGCAACACAACGAGCCGCCAAATTTTGATAGCAATGCGGTACGCGATACTTACCTCAATATTTATAATTTTGAATTGGGTTTATCTCAGTCAGAATTGACGCAGATTCAACAGCAACAACGATATGTCACCGCCCTCATTGAGCGCGATATTCTGATTGCCAATCTCGAAAGTTTCTTATCTAATTGGGATGCTTGGCTGTGTCCAGTGGTGCCAGTGCCTGCTTTCACCCACCGTCAGCCAGGAGAACCTATTGAGGTGGATGGTCGCGAGTTCTCTTATTTGACCGCAATAGGTGCTTACGTAACAATTTTTAATTTAACTGGCAACCCTGCCGTAGTGCTGCCCTTTACACAATCACAAGAAGGACTACCCATCGGCGTGCAAGTGGTGGGACGGCGTGGAAGCGATCTAAAACTGCTAGAGATTGCGGAAAAATTAACTCAAGTAACTGGTTTTTTTCAACGCCCACCTGGATATTAGAAATGTGATTTGTCATTGGTGTCGGGCATCTGGTGGCATTCGCAATGACCGAGAGCCATCAGACCAATCCCGATGAATCAACCTTTTTTAGATGGGAAAACTCTCGCCACTCGCGCTGTTCAAAAGGAAGTTCCAAGTCTTCAATTGCAGAGCGAATTACACGCCAAAGCGCGAGGCTATTCCCCGGTGTATCCAAAGGACGTACCCCACACATTGAGAACTGCTGTAATTTGATAAACAGAATTTGGTTCTCTAAAAAATGCGATGAAAGTGCTGGAACTTTCTGGATGTTCGCGGTACAAGTGCACAACTTTTAAGACACGTTGGGGATTATCCCGCATCAGTTTTAAGATTGTGCCAATGCCGGCAGTAGTACCGGGTGGCGAAGGTATGACAAGATTAATTAAGCTCAAGGTTCCTCCTGTACAAAATCTTCTTATTTTTTAGCTGTAAAACTGGGCTGACGATCGATTAGCTCGTTGGGCAACCACAAAATCTTGTTTATCAGCCTAGCTTAACTTGTCCTAAAAATAAACTTTTTGAATTCAATAACTTCCTGCACAACTTCCTCATCAATGCCACCAGCTTCTTGAATGTCTTGCAGGCAAGTCGAATTGGCGATCGTAACTGATAACTTTATTTAAACTCTTGTCAAACGGTAGATTAACCTTGTGACGTTGTTTTATGCTGCTGACTTGATTTCTTTCGTTTCAGCCATCCTCCCAAGCCCAGGGCTAGAGCTGAACCAAAGATTGCGGTAGGTTCGGGAACTGGTTCGGCAGCATCAACGGTTTCAATTACTAGACTGGAACGACCAAGAGCATCAGTACCTCCCAGAGCGACCCCACCAACGTTCAAGAGACTGATGGCAAACCCAGCAAAAGTATCGCCATTGCTAACTCGCTGATTAACAAACGGAGTTACGTCAAAGCTAAGAGTATCACCCGGAGATGAGGATGAGATATCTACAGAAGTTAACAATACTTCATCCCCCAAAAGATCTGATGCTTCGGCTGTCCCGTTTCCTAAATAGCCAAAGATGCCCAGAGTACCAGGACGGCCTCCTTGGAAACTGGATATCTTATCCTGAAAGATAGCACTACGAATAATTGTGTTAGGAGCAAGAAAAAAGTTGCTAATATTAAATTCAGCTAACCTGGTTGTTATACTACCCGGCCCGTATGACACGTACTCATCCCCAGGGATAAGCCTAACGTCCTCATACACACCCATCTGATACATACTTGCAGTGGCTCCAAATTGGATAGTAGGTGTCAAGGTAAATGTAGCTGCTTTAACTTCTTCGCTTGCTCCCAGAACAAAACCTAGAGCGGTGCAAACAGAGGCAACAGCAACTTTGCGGTATAGATTCTTCATACAAACTACATTTCCTTTTATACTAAACAACTTGACAGGAAAGCTTATTCAGTAATCAAACTACCTAAATACTAGCTAGCTTACTTAAAAAACCATAATTCTTTATTTAACTTATTCAATCTTAACTAGAAAGTTAAGTGCATCAATGCTTTAAAAAGCAAGTAACGATCGCCATTATCAAAACAGAACCGCTGCGAACCATCCTCAAACCGAATCATCCATCCATCCGCACTCCGAACAATCCCAATGCACCGGGGGCGTTTCATATTGGGGATAAGTCATTTCACATTGGGGACACCGACCAGTAAACAAGGGATGGGTATCCAAAAGTTCTAACTGTTGCTCTGATGTCCACCGCTGCCTCGGTTGCAGAATCAATTCGCCGTTGTAGTAGGTCGCGCCCTCGGGTTCCCACAGTTCATCGGGTTCCGCATTAGGGTTTTCTCGAAAGTCAAGGCAAGTGTCGGTGGTGGGGCCTGTGGGATGCACGGCACAGACGAGGTACGGGTTGCGGGCGTACAAAAGGCAACGCTCGCACTCATGGATTTTGGGCATGACGGGGGTTGAGGTTTTGGGTCTGGGTTTAGTTTCTCGCAAATGGGGGTGTTGGGAGCGATCGCCGTGACTTCACTTTTTGGATTGCTAGCATTGTCGGTAGTACAACGGTTGTCTTTTTTGGAATTATTAGCGCTGCCCGACAGCTTCAGCTCGGAGATTTAGCACTATTGGGTTCGATAATTGCTGCTGATTTTGGCTATGCTGAAGGTGAGCGATTAGCTAAGGTTTTAGGTGGGTGGCAAGTTATTGGTTGGGCATTGGTGATTCTCGATTCTTTCTAGGTTTTACCCACAATTTTTGTTGTTTAAAAACAAGAGTTAATAGTTTCACCGAGTGCCTGGTTTGGTTTGGCTTATGTGAGTATTTTTAGTCAATTTATCGCATTTTTTGCCTGGTATCATGGTAGGGCAATGGGTGAAGTTGCACAGCTAGGTCAAATTCAGTTGTTGCAACCATTTTTGACGATTCTGGCTTCGGCAATTTTGCTTGGTGAAACTCACCGAGTAGATCGCCCTAGTCACGGTCTGTTTGGTTGTTGCTAGCGTAGCTGCGGGTAAAAAAGCATCAAATAAGCGGGCAGAAGATTTGTGACGCGCTCGTTTTCTCAACAGGCTATTGACTCGGATCATTGACTTTCACATATCGACTCCATCTAACGACAGATGTAAAGCCGGGCTTATTTCTGTTCAATAATACCAATCAACTGAATTTTTAAGAGAATAGTAATGTTAGATATTGATGAAATGAGTTCACAAGAAATACAGGAGCTGCTACACCAAGTAGGATACGGTCATCTAGGCTGCATACACGAAGGCAAACCCTACGTGATGCCAATGAATTATTATCTCGAAGATTCGGATATTTACCTGTTTACAACCGAAGGCATGAAGACTCACGATCTTGATGCAAATCCAGAAATTTGTTTGCAGATTGAAGAAATACGCGAGCCGCTTCATTGGCGCAGCGTGATTGTGAATGGTCGAGCCTCCCGCCTCACAGTTCAGGAAGACATTGATCGGGCAATGCACTCGATCGAAGAACGCAATCCCACGCTGTCACCAGCTATCAATCGAACCTGGATTGATGCTCAGGGACGTTCAGAAGCGATCGCAATCTACCGCATCGACGTGAGTGAAATGAGCGGACGCACGACTGATGGAGTCAGCAGTCGCTAAGAACCGAGATACCTCAAACGTTCTAGCATGAATGAACATTATGCGATCGCCATTGACCGTGCGATCGCCTATGTCATTTAGCATCCCGGTAATTTTGATGTGAATGAAATCATCCTCCGTCCGACACGTCAAGAACTTTAGACTAATAGGAAAAAATCATGAAACAGCGAAAACTCGGCAATCAAGGATTAGTAGTTTCAGAGTTAGGACTGGGCTGTATGGGGATGTCCGAGTTCTACGGGACAACCGATGAGTCAGAATCGATCGCCACTATTCATCGCGCCTTAGAGTTAGGCGTGACTTTGCTCGATACGGCTGATATGTATGGTGTCGGTCACAATGAAGAGTTGGTCGGCAAAGCGATTAAAGACTGTCGAGATCGAGTCATTATTGCCACGAAGTTTGGCAATGTGCGCGGTAGCGACGGCAGCTTTAAGGGCGTCAATGGCAAACCCGAATATGTCCGCTCTTGCTGTGATGCCAGTCTCAAACGTCTGGGCGTAGATACGATCGATCTTTACTATCAGCACCGAGTCGATCCAAACACTCCCATCGAAGAAACCGTAGGCGCAATGGCGCAGCTCGTCCAAGCCGGGAAAGTTCGCTACCTTGGCCTATCCGAAGCCGCGAGCGCCACGATCCGCCGTGCAATGGCAGTGCATCCTATTTCCGCACTCCAAACTGAATATTCGCTCTGGAGTCGGGAGCCAGAATCTGAGATTTTGCCCACTTGCCGAGAGCTAGGGATTGGATTTGTGCCTTATAGCCCTCTGGGGCGTGGGTTTCTCACAGGCAAAATCAAGAGCCTCGATACATTATCTGAGGGAGACTATCGGGCCGAGCGATATCCTCGCTTTCAAGCCGAGAATCTCCAGCAAAATCTGGAGCTAGTCGAGCAAATCGAGCAGATGGCAGCCGAATCGGGTATCAAAGCCGGACAGTTGGCGCTGGCATGGGTTTTGGCGCAGGGCGAAGACATTGTGCCAATTCCAGGCACTAAACGTCGCACCTATTTAGAAGAAAACATTGCGGCTGCTGCTGTGACGCTGACTCAAGCAGAACTAGAGCAAATTGCCAAAGCGCTGCCATTAGGAATTGCCCTGGGCGATCGCTACCCCGATATGAGTACGGTCAATCGTTAGGATTTGGCGCGAGTGATGTGTGGCATCCATGCCTTTAGTAAATAAAAACAACCGCTAAAACTTAAGTCAATTGAGTTCTGAAAATCTACCCAATAAGGAGAAAATTATGACAGAGATTGTGAGCCGCGAGATTCAGCTAGTCTCTCGCCCCAAGGGGATTCCTACCGCAGATAACTTTGCGATCGCCGAAACCAAACTAGAGCCACTTCAAGATGGGCAAGTGCTCGTTCGCAATCTCTACATTTCGGTAGATCCATATATGCGCGGTCGCATGAACGAGGGGAAATCCTATGTTCCATCCTTCGCGTTAGGAAAAGCACTCGAAGGCGGCGCAGTCGGCCTTGTAATCGAGTCTCGTGTCCAGGAATTCAAGCCTGGTGATGTTGTGACTTCCAACTATGGCTGGCGGGAATACTTCATAGCTGCACCAAAAGATTTGCATCAGGTTAGCCGCGATATTCAACCGCCCTCAGTTTACCTCGGTGTCCTCGGCATGACAGGTATGACTGCTTGGGTTGGGTTGAATTTGGTAGAAGTCAAAGCCGGCGATGTTATTTTTGTTTCGGGAGCAGCAGGCGCGGTGGGAAATGTCGCCGGACAACTGGCTTCATTGCGCGGATGCCGTGTCATCGGGTCTGCTGGGTCAATGGAAAAAATCAAGTTTCTGCGGGAAGAATGCGGATTTGATAGCGCCTTCGATTACAAGGCCGGCCCTGTCCTCGAACAACTGAATCAGGCAGCACCGGACGGAATTGATGTCTATTTCGATAATGTAGGAGGCGAAACGCTGGAAGCGGCGCTCTCGGCATTACGGGTGCATGGCCGGATTATCGCTTGTGGCAGCATCTCCGGTTATAACGATGAAAAGCCCCAGCCGGGCCCTTCCAATCTATTTAATATGATTGGCAAACGCTTGACGATGAAAGGGCTAATCGTTAGGGATTGGCTCGATCGCCAGAGTGAATTTGAACAAGAAGTGGGCGGCTATTTCCAAGCTGGCAAACTGAAGAACAAGGAAACAGTGGTGGTAGGAATCGAGCGAGCGGTGGATGCGTTCATCGGTCTTTTTGAAGGCAAAAATGTTGGTAAAATGGTGGTAAAATTGGACTAGGTAGACACTAATTGAGTGGGTACTTGCTTCATTATTTGAGCAAGTTGCAATCCGAGAGCGCTTAGACATTATTTGGTTGAAGGATAGGATGCGATCGCTTGCATCAGATTGCGAACTATAAATCTAGCAGTACATTTTACTTTCCCAGCATTGGTCGTACCTGCAATTTCCAGAAGTTCCAATTAGAACCGCTATAAATAGGGTTCCGAACAGGACTCTACTGCTCTTTTTACTGCTCGGTCTGTTCACCTGTTAATAACAAAGCTTTTTGGATGGCTGCTTTTCCTTCTTCCGTTCTGTCTACAGCATTGAGTACAAATCCCAGGTTATAGTAAGCTGCCGCATAGCTTGGATCGAGTTCGATCGCTTCTTCAAATGCTGTAATTGCTGCATCAAATCGACCTTGATTACCAAGTATTTGTCCGAGGTATTGATATACAATAGCAGAATTGGGTGCTAGTTCTGTGGTGTGCTGAAGTACGGTGATAGCATCTTCGTCTCTGCCCTGCTTATTCAAAGCAACACCTAAATGGTAATGTGCTGCTGCTGATTGAGGAGCAACCTGAATTGCCTGTTGAAAATTAGTAATTGCCTCGCCGTATCTCTCTAGATTTACAAGTACCATACCAATACCAACAAAAGCCTGTGGTTGGCTCGAATCAATCTCGATCGCTTTTTGATAGACTGTCATAGCCTCGGAAAATCTTTCCCGCTCTGCTAGTGTGGCAGCCATATTCACGTAAGCTGCTGAATAATTAGGTGCAATCCTAATAGCGTTTTGGTATGCCCAGATAGCTTTCTCACCTTGACCTTGATAATCCAAAGCCATTCCTAGCTTGAGGTAGACATACGCATTATCAGGATCGTGCTTCAGAAAACGCCTCCATATTGACTCAGCCTCAACATATTCACCAGCTTGCTGTGCTAAATCTCCGGCTTGAAATAGTTTTTCCAAATCCATAAATTTTCTCCCATGCAAAAGACCAATAACAGCCATCTTGGTGGTGAGGGTCGTAGGGTTCAATTTGCATTCCCAGATGAACTCCTGTTAACTCTGAAAGCTTATGAGAGCATACTACAATACTCTACAATGTCTGATAGCTTGGCTTTGAATGCTTACAGATTTAGGGGACTTTCGCTGATTAACTAGCAATGACCCCAATGTGGTGGGAGGCACCATCTTAAGGCGTTGAGGAGGGTTTGATGACCAAAACAGGATTAGGCATTCAAGAATTACTGTATTATGAGCGATCGCAAATTCTCGCACTTGCCCAAAAGCACGGAGCCTACAACGTGCGCGTATTCGGTTCTGTAGCGCGGGGCGAAGCGACCCCAGAAAGCGATATTGATTTGTTAGTGGATTACGATTTAGACAAAATCACGCCTTGGTTTCCAGGTGGGCTCTTGCTTGATTTGGAACAACTACTCAATCGCAAGGTCGATATCGCCACAGTAGATATGTTGAAAGAACGCATTCGGGAGCGCGTTTTGCAGGAGGCTGTACCACTTTGAGGCGAGAAGCGGAACGGCTGCAAGATATATTAGATGCAATAACGGCAATTGAGCGATATGCAAGCCTTGGCAGGCAAGAATTTGATAACCAAGAATTAATTCAGATTTGGATTGTTCATCACCTGCAAATTATTGGAGAAGCAACAAATGCGTTATCCTCCGAGTTAACTGGCCGATATTCCCAAGTGCCGTGGGCGCAAATTGTAGCGTTTAGGAATCTTGTAGTCCATGAATATTTCCGAGTGTCGCTAAACCTAGTTTGGGCGATCGTACAAAATAATTTACCTCCGTTGAAGGTAACAGTAGAACAGATTTTACAAGAGTTACCAGAGGTGTGAGTTCAGCAGCGTTTCTGACAGCAGCGTTTCTGGGGCAGCAGCGTTTCTGGCAGCAGCGTTTTTCCCAAAGATTTCTGATGACCGTAAAAGCATCTTTATTCGCCACAGAAGGAGGTGGAACGGAGGACTGAGGGACTTCAATGCCCCTGGACGATCGATTGGGTATTCTGCACATCGACTGCATTTACTGGAAGCTTGCCTTGTAAGCGTTACTGAATTCACTGCGGGTTCAAGTGGTTTTTCGATCGGCTTTCCCAAATAAAGAATACCGAGAGCAATCCTAGCTCCCGGTATCAACTTTTCCAGTTCCGTTGTTGCGCGAGTAAATCCAATCAGGCTCAATGAAAGGAAAATTTGCCTCACGATTAAGCACAGCAGATCGTTATTGGTTAGCCTGTTCCAAAGCTGGATTTGTTGAAGCTCCAGCAATTTCTGCTAAGTTAATCTTGACGACTTTATTGCGAGCTTCTTGTACCTTCGGCAGGGTTAGCGTTAGAATGCCATCTTTGCATTCAGCTTGCACGGAGTCGTTTTGAATGGGTGCGGGCAAGGGAAGCACCCGGTGGAATTTGCCGTAGCGGAATTCAGAACGGACGCAGCCAGATTTCTCGTCTGTGTTTTCGCAGCGGCGTTCGCCAGAGATAGAAATTGCTTCGCGAGTCACTTGAACGTCAACACCTTTGGGGTCAATTCCAGGCAGTTGCGCTTTTAAGATGAAGTTGTCCCCAGCATCAGCCAATTCTAGAGCGGGCATCCAAGTGGCTTCTGAATTATTTCTCGTTGTTGCCCGTCGGTCAAAAACTTTATCGAGTTGCTGGCGGAGGGTTTCAATTTCCGTGAAGGGTTGCCAAGAGCGCATCAACATAATCTGTCACCTCAAAGATTGGTAATGCTTTATGAGTTTGTTTGGTTGAAGCTCATTGCTTACAGTTATTATGATGCCGCTTCCGCGCGTGGCAGGAACAGTCAGGAGAACCCCACTCTGTTGGTCGTATTTGCCCGAATAAGTGCGAAAGAATCAGAATTAATTGGCAGTGAAGAAAACCGTACAAAACTATTCCTAGAAACCGAAAAGTTGTGTCAACGCCATGATGACCCTGCGACCAGCGAACTCTGCATGGCGCGAGCTCACCCGCTGGTGCTGGCCGTTTTAGGTCGCAGAACTTCGACATTCAGCTTTAGTTTTTCTCCCAGCCACAAAGAATGTGTTGTGTGGTCTGCCACATCGTCCCCTGTTTCGGGATGGACGAGAATATTGAGATCCTCGCGGTGGAGCATCAACCAAGGAACGACTTTGCCAAACTCCGAGGGTGAAAACGCAACTTGATACATCGCTTGAGGGTGTGGCCCAATGGGTTTGTCGTGCCAACGTCCTAGCTGCACCTCAAACTGAGCCAATCCTTCGCGTACACGCGCAGCAGCATCACGGCTATCATTGTCAAAGTAAATATGTGCGTGAAAACCAACAATTTCGATGGTGTCTGCTTTCATGATTTTCAGTGGGGTATTATGGGGAGGTTCATTGCAGCCAAATCCAACAAAGAAGTATACCCTAGCTTATTAATTTTACCTGCGAGTAAACATTACTCTTTCACAATACCGCCTATATTTCAGGGTGAACTAATGACTCAAGAAAACAACTGGTTTGAGACAGCACGATTGGGAATGTTTATTCACTGGAGTCATAGCAGCCAGTGTGGGTACGAAATATCTTGGCCATTGGTGGGAGGCGTCTTTAGCTTGCCGTACTGCCAAGATGTCCCGGTAGCAGACTATCACCGCACCGCCCAAACTTTCAATCCGACTGAATACGACCCTCAAACTTGGGCTAATTTAGCGAAACGCTTGGGGATGCAGTATGTGATTTTGACGGCTAAACATCATGATGGATTTTCCTTATTTCATACCCAAGAATCCGACTTTTCTATCGAGTATGCGCCGTACAAAAAAGATATTGTCCTAGAATTTGTGGAGGCGATGCGGGCTGAAGGTTTGCGAATTGGGTTGTATTTTTCCTTGATTGACTGGCATTACCCCGACTACCCGGCTTTCACAGAAACCGACAAACCGTATCAGTTTGGGAAGTTTCGACAGCCGACGAGTTCTCAATGGGAGCGCTACCTTGAATTTATGTTCGCTCAAGTCAAAGAATTGTTGAGCAACTACGGAAAGATTGACTTGAAGAGGTTTGATGGCGGTTGGGAGCGAAAGCCAGAACAATGGCAAGCTAGACAGCTACATGAAATGATTCGATCGCTGCAACCGCATTTGCTAATCAACGATCGCCTCAGAGGATTTGGAGACTTCGATACCTGCGAGCAATTCATTCCCCCCCAACCGCCTCCGCGCACTTGGGAAGCTTGCCTAACTCTGAATGAAAGCTGGGGTTACAACCCGAATGACACCCAATTCAAGTCAGCTCGCCAACTTATTCATACCCTCTGTGAAGTTGCAGGTAAAGGTGGCAATCTGCTGTTGAATGTCAGTCCAATGGGTAATGGGCAAATTCAATCTGAACAATTGGATTTGTTGCAATTGGTAGAAGCATGGATGGCTGTTCATGCCCAGAGTATTGTAGGAACACAGCCTGGACTGGAACCTTGGCAATTCTACGGCCCTTCTACTCGGCTCGGCAATCGCTTTTACTTATTCTTGCTAATGAAGCCCTACGAGTCAGTAACAGTACGAGGTGTACCCATTAAACGGATTCAAGCCGTTTTTAAAGTCGCTGGAGGGGAATCATTACAATACTCAACTCGCTGTGCCATTGTCGATTCTATGTTAAGTGCCGATCCTTTTGGGGAGTTAACGATTCAAGTGCCTGAACAAGCTCTAAATCCCTATGCTACGGTGATTGCAGTTGATATTGCTCCAGTCAACGATAACGATACTTAAAGGAAGATGTAACCAGTGTAGCGATCGCACTTCTTCACTTCCTACCCCAGTTGCAGATCGCATCCACCTCAATATCACTCAAAACTTTTGCTTCCATCCCGTACAAATCATTCAGCACAACCTTAACATTCGGAAACAGGAAATACTCTGTCAGCTTGCCAATCCGGTAATTAAACGCTTTGTATCGGTGTTTGAAGTACAGCTCCACATTCCCCCGATGTTCCCACAATCCTAGTAAGTTGACGGCGACATCCGAGTAATGCGCTCTGACATCCCGCTGCACTTCAGCGATGCGTTCCTCGATCGTTCGAGTTGTCACCCCAATTTTATAGAAGCAGTGGCCGTCCGCTTTGACCTCAAGGAAATAGAGCGAATTCACCAGAATCCGACGAAGTTGCGATCGATAAATCAGCAAATCAGCCCGCCGTTCGTCCAAACAAGATAACCCCGCAGCTTCAGCAATCTCTACAGAGCCTTCCAATGAAGCCAGTTCCGACAGCAGCAAGGGTTCTTGGACTTTGTTGAACAATGCCAGGGGAAGCGCACCCACCGGGATTTTACCGAGGTTTGTGAACTGATACAAGCGATCGCCCGATGACTCTAGCAATCCTTTGAGTTCCCACCGAAAGTTTATCAAGTCTTTGGGAATCGATCGCTTTTCTGTCCCGTACTCTTTCCACAGCACCTTCAACTGTTCCAATTCCTCACCCTTGAGTTCGATGTTGAAATGCTCGTAGAGGGGCAACGCGGGGAAAGCTTTGGTTTTAATCCGCTGTGACACGGGCTTACAAGTTTCGTCGGTGTGCGCGAAATGATGTTCTTTCACGTTCCCCTTTTTCGCTGTGAGGGAGCCTCCGCAGTAGAGGCAAGCGAGGTTAGTTTTTCCGCGTACAACCTCATCAATGCTCGCCAGCTCGCCACTGAGAGCAACACCAAATTTTAGCCACATTGTCAAAAGTTCTCCTAAAAGCAGGTTTTGTAGATGCACCTGCTCCACACGATTGAGGATTGTAACACATCCTCTTATCGTGCACATCACTGCCTCAGCATCATTCATTCACACCTTTTATTCTTGAGTCATGCTCCATCATCTCAGTAATGATAATCCTCGCAATCAGAGGCTTTTCCTGCATATATTTCTTAATGTTAGCCATTTTTTCTTTAAATTCTTCAGAGTCTTTGCCTGGATAACCAGCTATTATTATTTCAAATTCCGAGTTGAATTCAAAGTATAATTTCTCTAAATTAATATGTTCATCTTCAGTAAATATGCTTTTAGTGTCCCTTTCATGTCGCCATTGCACAATCTTTGTCAAAACCTGAATTGATGTTCTATAAGAATCATAAATTTTTTCTCGATACCATTTTTGTCGATCGCTTTCTTGTTGTCGAATGCCTTGCTGTTTTTCTCGCTCTAGTTGAAAGTTATTATTAATCGAAGTTACCACTAAATTGTTAATTATCAGCAAAACACCTGAAACTACAGCAGCTAAGATAATATAAATGCCAGGTGATTGGGAAAGCATATTATTCCTATTGTTTTAAAAAAAGAACTCATTAACGCTAGCCTTTTGCTTGGAAAATCAGCAACTGTGAATCAGTGCGGATTTCCGATCCCATCATCTCAAACCCCTGCTACACCTGCCGATCGCAACCGCTTCAAGCTGCTGGGGTGTAAATACTGCGCCCGGCCTCAGAATAAGATTCGTAGACGTGTTGGTAAACCTCTTGGCACTTTCGCTGATACACTTCGGTTGAGTAGCTTTCGGGCAGTCCATCTAAAACTTCCTCGATCGCCACTTTAACTGCTGCCTTGCTTTGCTGCCGCCTGCGCCAATCTAACACTAATTTTTCTTGCTTGAGGGTTGACAAAAGTTCCTTTGCTACTTTCTTAATTGCCAGATTTTCTTTCTCGGTTAAAGTAATATCTGGTTTGGTCAACAGGTCAAAAATTGCTAATTCTTCCTCGGTCAATTTTTCGGATATTGCACGTTTATCCTCAATATTGAGTTCTTGTGCAAACTCCACTAAATCGGCAAAAAATATCTCGACATTGCGGGAACCAGCATTATATTCATCAATCATTTGCTGGAACTTGTCTAAGTAATTCATCCGGCTTTTGTTGAGGCGTAGCATCTGCGTTAATTGGCTGCTAATTATGCCTTTGAGTTTCTCTGTTTCGGTGTGCTTGTAACCGGATGCAAACTGGGCTTTGAGGGCGTCAAAGTCAATCTGGCTGAGGTCGATAAGTTGGTTCGATTCGGGGATGACATATGTTAAAGTGCCGATCGACTGATCGAGGATTTCTTCAACAGCGGCTTTGACTTCGGTAATGTCCGAGTGTGGGGTTAGCTGTTTGATGCGCTTGGTAATTTCAGCAAAAGCATATAAACTAGGATTGAACTCGCCCGCTGCTGGGTCTGGGAGTATGGCTTTGTAGAGTTTGTTAACGTTCTGAGATAGTGCTAGATATCGCTGTTTGGAATCGTCGTTGATGAGGATGGCTTCGACCGCATCATCCCATAGCTTAATACGGGCGAAAGATTCGGTAGTGGTTTGAATTTTATCGAAATTGATGCCACGTCCAGTACAGAATTGTAGCGTAAGGTCGATCGCACTTCTCAATTCATCGACTAGGGCCGCTTTCGCTTGTACGGGAGTGTCGCCTTCTCTGACATCGCCACCCGATGCGAAACCGTAAATTGCTAGGGCTTTTTGCAAGTCGCGGAAAACACCGATATAGTCTACAATCAGCCCGTTAACTTTATCCCCAAACACGCGATTCGCCCTGGCGATTGTTTGCATCAGGGTGTGGTTTCGCATCGGTTTGTCGAGGTAGATGGTGGAACAACTCGGCGCGTCAAATCCTGTCATCCACATGGCGCAGACAAAGACGATTCGCAGGGGGTTGTTGGCGTCTTTGAATTTATCGTCTAATCCAGGTTTTTCTTTGGCGAGGCGCTGACGGTGAGGTTTGATGGTTAAGCCTTTCTTGTTAAAGATTTCTTCCTCATTTTGGGAGGAGGAAATGATAACGGCCATGTCGGTTTCGGCGATGTATTGAATCTGGGCGGTTAGCTGTTCGTGTTCGGTGGTGTTGGCGGTGATGAGTTGGTTTTGTAAATCAGTTAATTGCTGTTGCCAATACTGCTGGACTTTGTTATACATTTTAACAGCGGTGAAGCGATCGATCGAGACAACCATTGCTTTACCCCGATAGCCACGCCCTAAAAAGTGACTGACTATATCTTTGGCGATTTCCTCTAAGCGTTCCTCTCGCGCGATCAGGTGTAATTCTCGCGCAAATTCCCGTTCGAGTTTATTCTCTTCGGCTTCATCTAAGTCTGCTGATTCTATAACATCGGCTATTTCTTCATTAAGTTCGCTGTTGGTGAGTTCGAGTTTGGGGATGCGGTTTTCGTAGTAAAGGGGAACTGTGGCGCCGTCTTCGATGGATTGGCGGAAGTTGTAGGTGCTGATGTAGTCGCCAAATACGCGCTTGGTGGCTTCTTCTCCCACGAGTAAGGGTGTCCCGGTGAAGCCGATAAATCCGGCGTTGGGTAATGCGGTTCTCATGTTGGCGGCCCAACTATCGTATTGGGAACGGTGGGCTTCGTCGGCGATGATTATGATATTATCTCGATCGGAAAGTTTGGAGTAGGTTTCGCCTTTGTGGGTGCGGAATTTTTGAATTAATGTGAATATATAGCGGTGGTCTTCTGTCAATAGTTGTTTGAGGTGTTCGCCGCTGTTAGCGCGGACATTTTCTTCGGGTTCGGTGACTGCGCCGGTTTTGGCAAAGTTTTTGTAGATTTGGTTGTCTAAGTCGTCGCGATCGGTGATAATTACAAATGTCCAGTTTCCGGTAATTGTGCGGTGGACTTTCTGGGAAAAGAACTGCATGGAGAAGCTTTTACCGCTGCCTTGGGTGTGCCAGAAAACGCCGAGTTTGCCTTGATTTTCTCGGATGTTTTGTACGGCTTCTAGGCAATTGTTCACGCCGAGATACTGATGGTTTTTGGCAACGAGTTTGATTAAATGATCTTTTTCTTCGCTAAATAGAGTGAAGTTTTCGACAATATCTAAGAGTTTGGTTTTGTCGCAAGTTCCGCGAATTAGGGTTTCCAGGGAGATGATGCCTTGTTCGCCTTCGTTATTGATTTTTTTCCAGTCTGAGAAATACTCCCAGGTGGCGGTGAGGCTAGCGATTTTGCTGATGCTACCGTTGGAGAGGATAACGATGCTGTTGTACCAAAATAATTGCGGGATTTCTTTTCGGTAGTCGCAGAAGTTGTTTTGATAGGCGAGTTCGACTCGTTCTCCAGAGGCTTTGAGTTCGATAAATATTAGGGGAATGCCGTTTATGAAGCCGATTAAATCAGGGCGGCGGGGGTACAGCTCCCCGGTAATCCAGAATTGGGAGGCGAGGAAGAAGTCGTTGTTGGTGGGGTTTTCCCAGTCGATGACGGTGACGTTTTCGGTGATTTCTTCGCCGTCGTCGTTGCGGTAGGTGACTGTTACTCTGTCTTTGAGGAGGTTGTAAATTTCGCGGTTCGCGTTGGCGAGGGTGAGAGCATTTCTGTCGCGGATCAGTTCGTCAATGGCGAGGTTAATTGCTGGTTTGGGGAGGTGAGGGTTGAGTTTTTCTACGGCTGGTTGTAGTTTGGAGATGAGGACTACTTCGCTTCTGGTTTCTCGCCCTAAGTTGCTGGTTCCGCTAATCCATTCGTTGTAGCAGTTGGCTGTGGTGTAGCCTAGTTGTTGAAATAGGGCGATCGTTTCGAGTTCTAGGGCTTCTTCTGAGTCGGGGTGGGGTTGAGTCATGTGCTAGTCTCTCCAGTGGATTTCAACTGTGGGAATTTGCTCAATGAAACCATTAAGGATTTCTAAGTGCCTCCTCAATCAGATCTTCTGCACCCCTATTCATTTGCTCCTCTTGTTGTCGCCTGAGAAGGCTGTAAATCCAGTTTAATATCAGCGGATTTCTGCGACGGTTATCATAAATTTCATTCTGTACTTTATAAGATTCTTCGGTGACTTCTTGAGGAGTGAATCTTCCTCTAATAGCCTGACTCCACAGCCCTTCGCAACGTTCTTTAAGGCTATCTAATCTAGCAGCCGCTTCAGTATGCTCAATATACTGACGTATTCCTAAAACAACAGCCGGTATTAGCGGTGCCAGGACTACCAAAAAGAATTTTTCTAATGTAAGACCACCAGTAAGACCAACTAAAAACACAATGACTGTCAATCCCACAATTGTGACGAGTCCCAAGACAGCGTAGCGACGACGAAGCTGAGAATCCCACCAACAGTTGGTGCGCTGGCAAATAAGGCGTGCAAGGTGTATTTGCAACTGACCAACACTGACGGGATACCAATTCTGAAGTTTTGAGTAATTGGGATCTATACCTTTATGTCTTGAAGAGGCTGCTACAACTGCTTCTGGTTCTGGACGGCCCCCAGAGTTGAGTTTAGACCAGTCCATTTGCAGGACATCACAATCAAATAACTGTTGTATTTTTGCCGCTTTTTCTTGAAGTAACTTCTGCTGGGGAGTAAATATAACAACATCCAAAATGGTAACAAATATCCCCCAGAAGGCTACATAAACTTGAAGCTTAGGAAATACAGCGACAAGCAAAGTTAACACAATTACACAGGGAACACTAAGAGTTATCAGAACGGCCTGAATTCTCTTAGCATCAGAATAGAGTTGTCGCTGAGCAGCTAGGCGCTCAAGCTGCTTTTGGGTTATTTGCTCTTGAGGTATTGTGTTCATTTGTAGTAGCTGGAGAATTTATTGTCGTAGACTAGATTCCACCAATCAAATGCTAGCTTAAGGTCACCTCTGTTTTTTGCTTCAAGTGCATTTTCAGCACGGGACAAGGCGGTTGAAAGCTTAGACCAAGCATCGTTTAACTTAGCTTGTGTCGAAGAGGGGTTAATATAGCTTGAAATTCCCATAGGGTCTTGCATCTTAGCTAGCTTTACATCATATAGATGCGAGAAAACCCGTTTTACATCTATGTCATAAACAATTGTTTGTTCTCCTTCTGCATATCTAGCTATTCTTAATTCTAAATAGAAAGAAGAAATGGGAACATTTCGATAACACTTCCAAGCTTTTATGAAGCGAATGAGCGGTTTAACTCTGCCGTTTAATTTTTTGTCTACATATGTGACATAAGCATTATGAGTTTCTGGACTTGAATGCCTCCAACCACCTGAACAGTCGGGAATTTCATAGGTTATATAATTGCTCCTTCCAATTTTTCCAATATCTCTTGCTGGTACGACCTCTGTAGATTCCTTAGCATCACTACCAAAAGGACATACAACAGCAGGGCAATCTACATAGACATCTGTAGAGTAAAATCTTTTATTTAATGCTTCTCTTACTTGAGTTAGAGCATAAGAAGAATTCCAACTCAACCTACTAGAGGGAATGCTGGCAAAGTAATCCACGTCACTATATCCCGAAATGCTTGTTCCATTACCAAATGAACCAGTACGGAAGAATCGGTTTAATCCAAAGTTAGCTTTAAGACAAGCTTCAATAGAAGCTCTATGGTTCTTCGCCGCTGTAGATTCATAATCTGAAGGAGTAAGCTTTGCGAGAAAATCTCTAAAGCCTTCATCAATTGTTCTCGGCATTATACACCCCTATATCTATTTCTTCTAAATTGATTTCGCCTGAGATGAGTCTGGGAAGGAGTAAATCGCGGGTTTTGCGGAGGTTGTCGTTTTTTTGTTGTAAAACTTTTATATTTTTAAATAGCGGTTCTGCTAGTTCATTAAACTTTCTCATAACCTCATCAGAAGGCTTGAGGATTTCAAGTGCTTTAATAACCTGTTGACTGATATTTTGCTGAGCGGCTCCCATTCCTAAACTAAAAATCTTTTCCCTATTCTCTAAAAGATAGAGAAAAGCATAATAACTAGAAAACAGTGAATTATTTTTGAGCAGGGCGCAACAAGCCTGATTTGTAGCGGCTGGAGAAGCCAAAATTCCTAGCATTCCAATAGTTGCGCCATACATAGCCATAATGACGGTATCGGGAGGAAACACCTTTGCCGATGATTTTTGTAAACCAAGGTCTGTAATTTTTTCTTCAGTCTCAAAAATAAAACCATCATTTAATTCCCTTGTTTTAATCCAGAGAATTGAGCCACCATAAAAGTCTGAATTTTTTCTGCTAGGAGTTCCCCCTGAGCTAGTACGGTATATATCCTCAACTTTAGCAGCCTCCCAACCTTCAGGAATCAGCCCCAATTCTGAATCTACCATCTGCACCTGTTCGTGTCCGGGGAAGAGGAATTTGACGAACCACTCGCGGTAGAGCGATCGTGCCATCTCTTCCAATATCTCAATCCGCCGCGTGTTATTCTCGATTAGGCGATCGTACGCTGAGAGAATCGCAGCAATTTTGCGCTGGATGGGGAGAGGGGGAAGAGAAATCTCAAAATTGGGAAAATTAGTTAGAGGAATCCTATCAACTGTCGAACCAAAAATCAGATTCGTTGCAATAGTTTTACGCCAATCCTCTCCAAAAAAGTAGTACAACAAAAATTTGGTGTCTATTTTGTCAGGATTGGGACGTATGAGTGCTAATCTCCGACCGAGACATCCTCTAAATCCTTCTGGAATAATGGCGTAACGATTTAATGTAGCTTCATAGGTAAATATGAGATCACCGGGACTTGGTAAAACTCGCCTTGTCCATTTTGGAAACTCCTCTTCAGAAATGTATCGAATCTCTGATAAGTCAAGTTTGCCATCTTCTGTAATATTTTTAATTCCTAAGAATACAGCACCTTCGGATGCTAGTTTGGGCGTGGCGTGAGGCCCATCATAAAAACCTAAATATATATCCTTTATTTTAACTCGTTTCCAAGATTGAGTAGCGGTTGTTGCTGTCATCAAATCCTTTCCTCCAACAACATCACGACATTCTCAGCAATTGTTTCCTCCAACCCCCGCGCCTCAACATTCAAAATCTCCAACTCCTCATTCAACTCCTCCAACCGTGCGGTAAAATCAAAATCCTCCGCCTCCTTGCGTTGGGCCACCCCCACATAACGCCCAGGATTGAGACTCCATCCCTGTGCCTCAATCTCATCCAATGTTGCTATTTTACACAACCCCGCCACATCCCGATAAACCTTGTCTGGGAATGTCTCAGTCAGCATTTCGGAACCACCAACGGTCAACTCTGCCTTTTCCCCTCGGTACAGCCGCACAATATTTGAGATAAACTCAACCTGTGCTTCGCTAAACTCGCGATGGGCCCGATCGACTTGACGGTAAATATGCCGCGCATCAATAAACAATACTTTATCCTGGCGAGGTGTTTTCAGCTTCCGCCTGTCGAAAAACCACAGCGTACAGGGTAGCGTCACCGTATAAAAGAAATTAGAACCGATCGCAATCATCACATCCACCGCCCTTTTTTCTATCAACTGGCGGCGAATCTCCAACTCTGAACCCCGCGCATCCGACGCTGAGTTTGCCATCACAAACCCCGCCCGTCCCTTCGGATTCAAAGCTGTATAAAATAACTGAATCCAGAGATAATTTGCATTGTCAGTTGTCGGTGCACCAAAGGGATAATGAGGGTTGTCCTTAATCTTTTCTCTATCCACCCCATTAACATTAAACGGCGGATTCGCCATCACAAAATCAAACTCACCGACGCTGTTGTGAATATCTTGATAATAAGTGTTACCTTCCCGGATATTGCGTAAACCAGAAACTCCGTGAACTGCCAAATTCATCTGACAGAGTTTCACAGTTCCGTCTACCTTTTCTTGACCGTAAACACTAATTACTTGATTGGGGTCAAATCCTAACTTATTGCGAACCCGAATCGCACTCTGCACCAGCATTCCCCCAGCACCACAAGCCGGGTCTAAAATTCGCCCGTAATTCGGCTCTATTACATCGACAATCAGCTTTACCAGAGAAATTGGAGTAAAAAACTCTCCGCCTTTCTGCCCTTCTTTCTGAGCAAAATTCCCTAGGAAATACTGATAAATTTCTCCAAACGCATCCTCAGTAATATTGTTTCGGGGAATCCGATTTAAGATTTTCAACAACTCCCGCAAAATCGGTTTTTCCAAGCTGTTGTAATTTCTAGGCAAAGCGCCACCCAGTTCCTCATTTTCATCGGCGATCGCCTTCATGGCCGCATTAATCGCCCCGCCAATATCCTCTGCTTCCGGGCGATCGATCAAATAATCAAAACGGGCCGTTTCCGGCAAATAAAGCGCGCCTTTTGCTTGGTAATCCGTTTTGCCCACCGTGCGCCGCCTGCTGCTTCCCGCTGCTATTTCCTGTGAAACCAAGCCAAATTTATAGTCAGCGTACAGCAGAAAAACTAACCCGAGAACGGGTACGGAATATTCCGAAGGCTTGAGTTTAGAGTTGGCTCTGAGGTTGTCGGCTGCTTCCCAAAGGCGTTTTTCGAGTTCGGTGTAGTTGGCTGGCATCTTCGCGTTAAATTCCCACGTCCTTGATTGATTCTCTAGTCTTCGGCAACAAACAGCACCGCCTCGTACAAGCTCTTATTTTACGCGAGATCGTCCGAATGACGAATAATTGTAACCAACTCAGGATTGAGAGCTTCAGGCGCAGGTTCAAGCGATCGTCACCAATCGGGAATTTCTTCAGGCTCCGAGTCTGATAGGCCTTGTGACAGTTGCTCTCTTGGTAACGGCACAGCGGGCAATTCATCCTGTACGCGGGGAAATACCTCTTTCCCCGCGTAGGAAAGCATGGAAAGTGAAGCGATCGCTCCTTTGACTTGCTCCGGCTTCACCTCTAAGTAGCGCTGTAACTGTTCGAGGTTACTGTGGCCGCTGATTTCTTGAATAATCCGCAGCGGAATTCCTGCGTTGCTCATCTGAGTCAGGGCGGTGCGACGGAAGCTGTGGGTGGATGCTCCCTCGATGCCGGCGCGCTCGAACGCTTCTCTCAAAATCCGATCCGCTGAGTTGGGGTGCAAATGCTTCCAGTGGTGTTTCGGGTAGCGGCCGGGAAATAAATAAGTCTGACCCGCGTTAGGTTTCCAAGATGTTAGGAGCGAGCGCAAATCCTCTATCACTGGAATCGTTCGGGTTTGGAGTTTTCCTTTGGTGTTGCGCTTGCGGAAGTTGATTGTAGGTCGGACTGTACCTCTGGCAGTGTAAATATCGATGACTTCTAAGGAACAAGCTTCAGCAATGCGGCAAGCGGTGTACAAACAAATTCCGAAGAGGGTGCGATCGCGAGCGGTTTGCAAAGCTTCGTTGAACAAAAGCTCGATTTCCTCTTGCGTGAATATCTTGGCCTGCCCGTGTCCCTCTATTTTCATCTTGGTAAACTCGACCCGATACCACAGAGTTTGCCGCAAATACTGCGTTACTGCATCGGTAGACGGGGATTTCTTAACGTGGTAGTCCAGCTCACGACGGCTAGAATACACAGCATCCGTCGCTGGGTTGACGACGGGACTGGACAAAATTAGCCCGTTTCTTCGTTGACCGTCATACAGCGCGATCGCACAAATTTGTTTGGTAAGCACGATTATGCTTTGCTTCGGCTGCTGTGAGGTAATGCTTTGAGACGAAACAATCGGGGCCGCGACCAGCAAGACGTTATCGAAATGCTTGATGGGATGTTTTGAATGTTCTTACAGGCTTGTATCAGAAATTCGTTAATTAGGAACGATTTGTCTCTACTTCAAACTCGGTGAAAACCTTTGCCTGCTCTAACACCAACTCGATCGCTCCAAAATCGATCTGTGACCATCGCTCTAAATCTTGCCTTCAAACCTCTGATGCCAGAGGATATACCCCGACACGGTAATAACCAGAGTGATGCCTCCTCCTACCCAAGCCAGCATAGGATTGTAACCGCTACGGCTGAGGGTCTGCATCCATAGATGAGTGCGATCGGAGGATATTAACCAATCTGCGACGACCGGAAAAAGATACATCAAAGATGCACCAACGATAAGCCAGCCCACCATAGAGGCGAGGAGAAAAATAGTTTTGGCTGTAGATTGGCTACCCATGAGCAATTGCGGTAAAGAACTAACTTTGAGATTAGCAAAGTATGTCAGCACAGGTATAGCCCGAGACGGTGGGCGATGCAAGCGTGAAACTGTAAAATTGATTTGAAGCGAAAGTTAAAGGGCATTGCTGATTTAGGGTATGAAAGGCTAAATATGCAAGTCAGAGAAACCAGTATCCACAAAACTACGGGATTTTCAACTTATTGTTTTCATACCCTGATTAAGCAAGGCCCTTGACTTTAGAGTTGTGGGACTAAATACCTTACAGCAAATTTAATTCTGGTAAGCCAAGTTAATGATCTTCAAGTCCCCCTTTTGTTAGCGTAGCCTGTCCAAAGGACATAGGGGGACATAGGGGGATTTAGGGGGATTTAGGGGACTCGCAGCACCACTTATCTGAACGCAAACTGCTGTTAACTTCTGACCCAGAGAGACTTGGGCATCAAGCAATGTAGATGTTTTGCTCCCGGCTCTATTTTGCCAATCCGTGCATCCATAGCTAAACTGGCAAGGGAATAGGCATCAAGGGGTACAAGTCCTTTTAGGGTCTGCATTCTCTCAATAAGACTCATAGCCGCCATGTTCATAGCCTGCATTGCATCACCATCGATGGCATGGGTGACAAAACTATCTGAGGTATCAGTGGTAGGGTTAGGGGCAAGGACTGGAGTTGGTTGTTTCGGTAACATGCAATAGACCCCTTTTAGTTGATTGACCACCTCTGCTACTCGACAATCACCGTAGTTTGCCATGTATTGACGAGCTTCAGTAGTCTTTAAGCCTTTAGATTCAGCAAGAAATTTTAGGGTTTCTTCTTCCAGAATATTGAGCGCAATATTGAGGTCTCGATCATAACCCATCGTTATCCAATGAGTATCTGACTCAATCCGTGGCCAAGTCAGGCGTTTACCCTTAATTACTTCTACAGTCAGGTTCAGTTCATTAAAGGCAGACTCGATCGCTGTTAAATTAATCTCACCATTACCTTGCACCGCATGGGAATCCCCAGACCACAATAAAGCTCCATCCACAAACACTGGTAAGTAAATCGTTGTGCCTTCTACTAATTCTCTACAGTCGAGGTTTCCGCCAAAAGGTCCAGGGGGTACGGTGCTATATTGTCCACTTTCAGGCCTCGCCACCCCAAGAATACCGGGGAACGGACGCACAGGTAATTCAATCCCCGGCAAAAATTCTGTTACCCCACGCTTGAGGTCAAGGAAGAAATGTTTTACTTGGGGTTCCGGGAAGCTAGTTGGGAATTGCCCTAGGGCAAGATTACCCGGCAGGTTCCAGTTGGAGCCATAGGTACGAGGCACAATCCGATTAATTTTGACTTTGAGAGTATCTCCGGGTGCTGCGCCCTCTACAAAGATCGGCCCTGTAATCGTATGGGGGCCACGACCGGGATTATTTACCCGCAGTCTAGTAATTTCTTCGATCGATACCCCCGGCAAAACTTGATTCATGGAAGCCATCATGGTTTCCATGACAACGGTGTCCCCTGATTTAATCCGAGCGCGGGGTGTCTCTGCATTATTAAACCAACCCCATTGGACTGTTTCATCATTGGCTGGCAGTAAGTACACACCACCCTGATACTGTCCTACATATCCTTCCTGTAAAGCTGCCATTTCCGATCGATTGGTTGGAGTTTGAGCAATCAATTTATTTGGTAACAAGGTCGCAGCCGCAGCTACAGTCCCACCAAGAAGAAAATCACGTCGATTCGGCATAGCTTGCTTTTTTATGGTAAATGTCTGTAATCCCCTGATCCATCTAGATCAAAGCAAATATATTATTCAGGCTTATTCTTTGAGAATTTGTTATCTAAAATACAAATAGCTTAGAAAAGGAATAAACACTCACCATAAATCTATCTTAAAGCTGACAGATTTTGAGCATATTTACATCTAATGTCTGAAAACATAAGGAAAATGGCATAAGCTGGTTCAAGGCTTGGAACGGCTTATGCTTCATCAGAATAATCACAATTCCTGACAGTTTGGGATTTTTCTGTTGGCAATGCCGTTGGTACAAAGTGAACGATTTTATAATTGTCTAAACGACCATTTTTCTACTGCAATGCGTTGCTTTTTAAGGGTTGCTAGCACGTTTTCTGGCTTCGGATGCTTTGATATCATAACCAGCGTTAGGATTAGCTTGGTGCAGTTGCATTAATAGGTCGATGTAAAATTTGTAGTATTCCTGTACTGTGGCAAAGTATGAGCTGCGACTTTCTGGGGTGGCTATTTTACTGCGGAGATTTTCAATTAATTTGAGAGAGGCTTCAATATCATTGAGAGCTTCGGTAAAATTGCCTAGCGATCGTTTGACAACAGCCATGCTGTAAAGAGTGAGAGCTTCTTCCTCGGTTGCGCCGATTGCTCGAAAAAGAGAAAGGGACTGGTTGTAAGACTCTAGCGCTTTCTGGTTTTCTCCCAAATTGGAGTATAGTAAGCCGATGTTGGTAAGCGTAAAGGCTTCCACACGGAGAGCGCCTATAGCCCTGCTGAGGGGAAGGGACTGGTTGAAATACTCTAGCGCTTTTTGTTCTTCTCTCACCTCATTGTATATACCGCCGATGTTGTTTAGGGTTAGAGCTTCCCCACGGCGATCGCCTACTGCCCTTCTCAAGGACAGGGACTGGTTAAAATACTCTAGCGCTATGTAGTATTCTCCCAATTCTGCGTATAATAAGCCGATGTTGTTGAGGGTAACGGCTTCCCAACGGCGATTGCCCACTGCCCGACTCAGGGGAAGGGACTGCCTGTAATACTCTCTTGCTTTTTGTTTTTCTCCCAACTTATTGTAAACTAAGCCGATGTTGTTAAGGGTGATAGCTTCCGCATTGCGATCGCCCACTTTCCGACTAAGGAGAAGGGATTGGTTGAAATACTCTTTTGCTTTTTCTTTGTCTCCCAAATTTGCGTATACTAAGCCGATGTTGTTGAGAGTAGTAGCTTCCCCACAGAGAGCGCCTACAGCCCTGCTCAAGGGAAGGGACTGATTGAAATACTCTAGCGCTTTCGAGTTTTCTCCTAAATCTGCATACCTTAAGCCGATATTGGTGAGGGTAATAGCTTCTTGTTTACGATCGCCCACTCCCCGACTCAGAGGAAGAGACTGGTTGTAATATTCTAGCGCTTTCTGTTTTTCTTCCAATTTATAGTAAACCTCGCCGATATTGTTGAGGGTAATAGCTTCTTGCTTGCGATTACTCACTCCTCGACTCAGGGAAAGAGACTGATTGAAATACTCTAACGCTTTCGAGTTTTCTTCTAAATCATCATAGACAACGCCAATCCTGGTGAGGGTGCTAGCTTCCCCATCCCGATCGCCCACTGCCCTAAATAGCTTTAATGCTTCTTCATATTTGACGATCGCACTTCTTTTTGCTTCCGTTGTTCCTTGTTCTTCGAGTTTCTCTGCTTCTCCATATAGTTTTTGGGCAGCGTCGCTACTGTTAGTTTGTGCAGTTTGTACAACTTTACCAACGGGCACGGCTGTCACTGGCTGACTTAGCTGAACCGAAAGTGCAATCAAAAGACTAGCCAAAAACCATTGAGAGCGATCGAACATAGCCACCCCTTTTTTGTTTTTGTCAATCTTAACCCTCTTCTGTCACTCCTGCTAGAGAATAGCTAAAAGCCCCAAACTTTGTTGGGTGCTGCTTGGGTGTACGGACGGAAACAATGCTTCAACAGTATTGCTATTTATTGTTTTCCGATAGTGAGAAAAAAAAGTTAATCACTAGCTCGTTTAGTGTAAAGGCAGGAAGAAGTCAGGGTGATAGAACCTCAAGCTTTCTGAGCATCCCGCATCCTTCGATTTCCGTGATAAATGGCTGAAATACCTGCGGTTTTCGGTTGGTCAGTAATGAGCAAGTCTTCTGTTAGATTCTACGTTTTAACCCCTTCAATTATTTTCTAAAGCCTCTGTTTTCTCTAGCTCTATTTGTAAAAGGAACACGATAGGCTGCCAAAACATTTTTAGACAATAATCTAAGAACTTCCCAAGGACAATCTAACAAAGTAACAGGCAAACATTTTTGATATACCCACTCCCAAAAACCAATTGCTTCTCCCTCAACTCCTGCTGTTGCAGTATCAGGCATTTCAACACCATAGCAGCTACAAATTTCTGGCCATTTAGAATAAGGGGCAGATGGATATAATATTTTACCTTCTATAGATGTTGGATAATAAATTTTGCCAGCTAATACACCTTCAGGAAAATACATAACTTCGTCCATAATCATTATGACGCCGTTATCCGGTACATCTTCCATAGTAAATTCAGTGCCATCACTTGTGAAGCGCTTATCTAATTGGTTGTATTTTTTCAGTTTTTTAGACTGTTTGTCAAACCCTTTAAATTTCATAATTTTATTTTTTGTAATTCGACGTGGCGACCGAAAGCCCAAGCTGTCTCCGCCCACAGCTTACGGTTGTAAGTTAGTTTTTCGCTAACCCAGTGTATCAAAATAGTTCAACCTTCCAGGTCAGCGCCTGAGAGGTTGAATTCACCACTTGGGACTAAAGCTTGAGACAATCTTGATATCCCTAACAAAACTGCAAACTCATGAAAATTCCATCATGGCCCGCGTGGTTTCCTCATCCTATCTCATGTTTGAGGACGATCGCACTAACCGTAACCTATGGCAGTACCTCAAATTTTTTAGCGAAGTTAATACCAATATCAGGCATTGTTTTTTGGTTGTTTGCAAGTTGGGCGGTTTCAGCAGCGTGGATGACTGTTTACCATCACTGTCTTACAGGAATTTCCTTTTGGGCAGCGCCTCGGTA
The DNA here is from genome assembly GCF_036705405.1 of Microcoleus sp. B13-B6. Taxonomy (NCBI): domain Bacteria; kingdom Bacillati; phylum Cyanobacteriota; class Cyanophyceae; order Oscillatoriales; family Microcoleaceae; genus Microcoleus; species Microcoleus sp. B13-B6. The sequence goes on along the minus strand of NZ_JAUBUJ010000006.1, from coordinate 62,292 downwards.
TCCTCAATCTTTTCTGGGTCATCAAGAGTTACACCGAAAAAATGCCACTACCCAGCCTGTTAAGGCATGGAACAAACCAAACTGGGACTCTTTGAGAGAGGGAGTCAACGCCCTCATCGCTTCTCTAGTAGCAACAATAATTACTCTAACTTGCCTGGTTTGGCTTTTTTATGCGGCAGCTCCAGAGGGAATTGAAGAAGGTCAAATACACAATGCTGTAACTTATCAAGTGTTAAATACGGTCGCAGCGCTTATCAGTGCTGGTATGACTGGTGCAAAATTCAACCAACCGATAACCGAGGTATTGTCTGAACAAGGCTTTGAACCGCTGGTAAATGCTTGGTTTATTGTATTTTGGCTGTGGGTTGCTTCGGTGCTTCTACTTTATCAGTACGATCTGTGGGCCCGTCAGCGAAAAGCTGCCAAGCAAGAAAGGCGATCACAAAATTCCACTGCACCTGCAGCAAAGCAAAAAAAGCGATCGCCTGTTGCCAAAAACTTACCCGCTCCAAATCCCATAGAACAAGGGCTCAACCAACTGAGCGCCGATGCTGGAGCAACTCGGATGCGACCTGTGAGGCCAGCAGCCCCCGAAGTTGCTGACTGGTACGTATTTCGATCTGGTAAAGCCGAAGGGCCCTATACCGCATTGCAACTCTGGGAAATTCAGAAAATTACAGCTCGCACGAAAGTTAGGCGAGGAAAGGGTGACTGGCAACGCGCTGGTGAAGTTTCAGAGCTGACCAAATATCTTACAAAACAATAGAGATAGCTTGATTTCTGAGTACAACAAATTAGAAATTGGAAAGCATCCTGAGTGAAGGAGTTTCGATCGCACTTTTGCCAGAAGCGCAACCCGTGCCAGCACTCAGCGCCTAATTCTACAATTTCTGCCGTGACAGGGAAAGTGCCACTATTTCCCGTCTAAACAAGGTTTTGAGTGCTTTTACGCTTTGTTCTAATTGTCCGGCGATCCTAGTCGGTGTTGTTCTAATCCCTACCAAAAAAAGCGATCGGTGCAGGGTGAGGTAATTGAGTTTGTAGGGGGAGGTTAGGCGGGAAAACCCTTATGTCCTGATGGCTATAAGGGTTTCAAATTATAGATGAAGAAATTGATTTTCCTCAGCTATTTGCAATGATCGCAGATTCTATCACCCTTGAGACACCTTAGAGAGTCTGCACTTAACCTACCTTCATACCAATATATTTTGGAAGACTTCCCAACTTAGTTATCTAAATTAGGGCAAATCGTGCCTACTCTTTTTCCCACGCTTCGTTGAACCCTTCTAGACTTTCCATAAGGTAAGGGTGAGTACCTTCCTCCTTTCCCCAGTTAAACTGATTCTCAAGTGACTTTGGGGAAATAATTTTCTGCTGGCTGCTACAGGAATCCTGTGTACTCAATGATACAAGTTTAATTGGCTCTAGGATTTGAGTAATTAGATTGTTATCGAAATCAGCCTCGATCAGATTGGACAGTTGGCTGAGTGCCTTTGGGATTTCAGTTATCTGATTGTTATTGAGGTAAAGCTTTCTCAGATTGGACAGTTGCCCTATTGCCTCTGGGATTTTGGTTATCTGATTTTCACTAAGGTCAAGCCATCTCAGATTCGACAAATGCGCGAAACCCCCTGGGATTTTAGTTATCTGATTCTCATTGAGGTAAAGCTGTGTCAGATTCGATAGTTGTCCGAGCTCCTCTGGGATGGAGCCAATCTCATTCTTACTGAGGCTAAGCACTATCAGATTGGACAGTTGCCCGAGTTCCGCTGGAATGGACGTAATCTGATTCTTACGGAAGTAAAGATGTGTCAGATTCAACAGTTGCCCGATGGTTTCTGGGATAGAGGTAATCTGATTGTTGCGGAGGTCAAGCAGTGTCAGATTGGACAGTTGCCCGATGGTTTCTGGGATGGAGGTAATCTGATTGTCACGGAGGTCAAGCACTGTCAGATTGGACAGTTGCCCTATAGTCTCTGGGATAGAGGTAATTTGATTGCTGTCGAGGTAAAGGAGTGTCAGATTGGACAATTGCCCTATCTTCTCAGAGATGGAGGTAATCTGATTGTTATACAGGTAAAGCCCTGTCAGATTCGTCAGTTGCCCAACCGCTTCTGGGATGGAGGTAATCTGGTTGTTACCGAGGCAAAGCCGTGTCAGATTGGACAGTTGCCCTATAGTCTCTGGGATGGAGGTAATCTTATTGCTACTGAGGTAAAGCTTTGTCAGATTGGATAGTTGCCCAACAGCCTCTGAGATTTTTATTATCTGATTCCAACTAAGGTCAAGCCCTGTCAGATGGGAGAGGTGCCTGATTGCCTCTGGGATTTCGGTAATTTGATTGATATGGAGGTCAAGCAGTGTCAGATGTGACAGTTGCCCGATCGTCTCTGGGATGGAGGTAATTTGATTTTTATTGAGGTAAAGCTTTCTCAGATTGGATAGTTCCCCGAGTGTCTCTGGAATTTTAGTTATCTTATTGTCACCGAGGTAAAGCTTGGTCAAATTGGACAGTTGCCCGATCTCTTCTGGAATTTTAGTTATCTTATTGTTACCAAGGTGAAGCTTGGTCAGATTCAACAGTTGCCCGATCTCTTCTGGGATTTCAGTTATCTCATGGTCACTGAGCTTAAGAATTTTTAAGTTGGTTAATTTAAGAACAGCATCAGGAAACTTAGTTATCCGATATGTCCTTGCTCCAAACTTGTCTGCCTGGTGGTATCCCGACAAATTCAGTTCCGTCAAATTATTCTGGGCTACCATGTCAATTCGTCGCATTGTTTCCTTGCATTCCGTCATATCTTTTGTCTCTCGGTAGAATTCTTTTTATTGTGACAATAATTTTTGTTTGATGAAGAAAGCCAGCAAAAATTAGGAGACGGCAGTATCCTGAGCGAGTCATACCAGGTTCAAGCCCTAGACTGGGAAAATTGAGTATCCCCGCCTATCCGTTTATTGAAATCGTGGCTTCCCTTATCTCTCGCAACCTATGCCGTCCTTATCTCTATCAAATCCATGTGGGTCTGGCTGTAGTACGCGAAAGCGTTTCTGGGAAATGTCGCCACAATTTAAATCAGGTGGCGCTGGCGGAATGCACACATCGGGATAAATCGGGTCGCCACTATTTTGTGGACTAAAGGCACGTTTTTGCTGGCGATGGAGTCTATAAATCAAGAAAAATCAGCCTAAACCAAGAAAATCAACCTCAACCAAGAAAATCACAATAAGTAAGGAAAGTCAGCCTAAAATACGGTTTATCTACTGGCAAACCAAGGATAAACTATGGATGATTGAGCTACCGCATCCAGTCGATCGCCCCTGGTTGTCTCTTCAGTTTTTAAGCAGGGAAGGGACAGGCTAGCATTGATATTGTTAGTGGCTGTGTCCCGCAACTATTAGCGGGGTACCCGCCTAAATTGTTCCGGGCACAATTGAAGACCTTCTTTAAGCAAGATATTGTCGGCAACAAATCTAGAATCTGCTGTAGAATCAGAGTTTCTGATAGCAGGTTTTACAATGCGAAGAATTGGGTAAAGTTTTTTGTTGCCGATAAGATTATGTGGTTTGCCATCAGGAGAAATAAAGAAAACCCACCGCTCCAAGGGTGAAATTCTACAAACTAGAGTGCCACTTTTTACAGTAAGGGGCCAGTCCGTACCGAATTCTTTTTCGGAAACAGGTCGCCCGTTCCTTTGCTCACACCCTGCCGTCAACAGTAACAAGCCTATTGCCACACACTTTTTCCAACTCATTTGATTTGTCTCCCTGTTCCTCTTGCTTTTTCTAAGTCTGGCATTATCTACCAAAATTTTTATTACTCAATCTTTGCTCCATATAGGTTGATTTTGAGCGCCCAAATTGTAGAGTTTTGGCGCTTGTTTATTGATGCACTATTGCTGGCAGGCAAAAATTCTATTGCGGGCAAAGTCTTCGCCCGTCATCTATCAGCACTCCAAGATACCTCTTTGAGCGTGTATTTACAGGATCTGGCAAGGTAATTGGATCAATCGAGGGATAGCCCGCAGTTATGGCGAAACCGTTGACGGCATATTGGTTTCCGTCAGGCGCAGTAAAAATGACAGCCTGGTCTACGCAAGATAATGTGCCGTTCGTCACGGTAAGTGGCCACGTTTTTCCATACGTTTGTTGGTTAACAGCTATGCTTGTCTCTTCCGCACAACCTGTCGCTAGCAACAGAGCCAGTGTCATGCACTTCTTCCAACTCATAGGCTTGTGTCCCAATTCCTTGCTTTTCTTAAGTCTGGCATAAGGTAGTTTGGATGAGTTAGGATATGCGTTCATGGGTAACAGCGTCGGTGGGGACGCTAATAAGGATATTGAAATTGCTGCTCGATCGGCTCAAAATTAGACTGGCAAAACTAGGTCAGAGACAGAAGACGGGGCAACACTCGACAACCCGCTTAAACTCTGCAAATTGCACCTCGCCGATAACCGCGTAAGAAATTTAAGTTAATGGCTCTATCTCCTCTAGCTGTAGGAAATATACGCGACCGGATTCATCACCTGCTACAATTGCTACTCCATTGGACGCAACGGTGTAGCAAAATAAGGCTGAAAGTAGCGATCGTCTCCCCACTTCTAAATCCCAGACTTTTAGGGTGTTGTCGTAATGCCGCAGAAATAGCTCTTTGCCCGTCGCCGGTAATTGCGATCGCATTGATGTAGGTAGTATGACCCGTCAGGTTAGTTCACGTTCTGTACCCGTTGTCAAATCCCACAACTTTAGTGTGTTATTCACCGTAGTGCAGTCTAAAAAAGTGTACGGTACGTCCAAGCTGACCCCGACCCTGCTACCTCATCTACTTCATAAATCTGTTGTACTCCTTGGGTTCTGTAACCACCAACCCTTCAGATTTTCCTGAGCTAGTTGCATCGATCGCAAACTCTTTAGCCTCATCGTTTAACTGCCGTCAATGAGTGAAAACAGAAAAACCCGGAATGCCATCAAATAGGCTATCCGGGCTTTTTCATTCAATTAGTTTCCCCAACGAGTGGGGAGAGTGAAGAGTGTAAACCTCTACACTGAGCTAGTAGATATCTCTAAGAGTTTCCATTCAATTAGTTTCCCCAACGAGTGGGGAGACGAGAAAAGTGGAATGCAGCGACTAATCTCTTTTCTTTGGTTTCCATTCAATTAGTTTCCCCAACGAGTGGGGAGGCAGAGTGGAAGGCAATTAAAAAGTTTGGCGCGATCGCGTTTCCATTCAATTAGTTTCCCCAACGAGTGGGGAGTGATTGAGGATGAGTGTGAAGCTGCCCATGCTAACAAGTTAGGTTTCCATTCAATTAGTTTCCCCAACGAGTGGGGAGTTTGTATCTACCACAACCATTATGGAGCCTACTGAAGTGAAAGAGTTTCCATTCAATTAGTTTCCCCAACGAGTGGGGAGCCTGCATTACGTATTACATATGGGAGGCACCAATGGTAATGTTTCCATTCAATTAGTTTCCCCAACGAGTGGGGAGAATGGCTAGAGTACCAACTAGAGAAAGAGGACTATAACTGTTTCCATTCAATTAGTTTCCCCAACGAGTGGGGAGTTTTAAAAAATTGAGCATTTCGGATTCCTCAGAGTTTTGGGTGGGTTTCCATTCAATTAGTTTCCCCAACGAGTGGGGAGGAGAATTTTGTAATTGACTGCACCGATATGTCTTGGGTGTTTCCATTCAATTAGTTTCCCCAACGAGTGGGGAGACTGCAAACACTCAAGCTCTTAAGAAATTCGGACTTGAGAGGTTTCCATTCAATTAGTTTCCCCAACGAGTGGGGAGCCCTGGATATTGCCTCCCGTGAGCAAGAGCATAAGCGCCTCCGTGGTAAGTTTCCATTCAATTAGTTTCCCCAACGAGTGGGGAGAGCTATTACTATCTTACTACCCTGAGGATTATCTGGTTTCCATTCAATTAGTTTCCCCAACGAGTGGGGAGCGTGAGGAACTCTTGGTAAGAGATATCATGGCTGCTGAGTTTCCATTCAATTAGTTTCCCCAACGAGTGGGGAGAACCCGTGCGGAAGTTTCGACGTGATTGGCGGCCTAATGTTTCCATTCAATTAGTTTCCCCAACGAGTGGGGAGGAGCAATATCACGATCGCCGGAAAAATCCAGAGAATTATCGTTTCCATTCAATTAGTTTCCCCAACGAGTGGGGAGACTGGCAACCCATCATCAACTTGTATCGACAAGTTGTTTCCATTCAATTAGTTTCCCCAACGAGTGGGGAGGCAGGCAGTGGAAATTTCCCCACGTCAGGGGCAAATGGGTTTCCATTCAATTAGTTTCCCCAACGAGTGGGGAGGTATCCCGGTTGACGTGATTTCTAGTCAGTCGATAGATCGCTTGTTTCCATTCAATTAGTTTCCCCAACGAGTGGGGAGAGTCAAGGTTTATATAGTAAAAAAGAGATAGCTAAACTAGAGTTTCCATTCAATTAGTTTCCCCAACGAGTGGGGAGTTTTCTACATCATAGCTGTCTTTTTCGCTATTATAGTTTCCATTCAATTAGTTTCCCCAACGAGTGGGGAGGTCAGTTAGGTGCGGAAGGTGCAATAATAGTCACAATTAAAGTTTCCATTCAATTAGTTTCCCCAACGAGTGGGGAGAAGGATTTGAATTTGGTACAAAAGTATCTTATGCCGTTTCCATTCAATTAGTTTCCCCAACGAGTGGGGAGCAAAAGTTTTCAGAAGCTCATAGTTTCAGAGTAGCAACGTTTCCATTCAATTAGTTTCCCCAACGAGTGGGGAGAACTGACTTTAGAACCGGTGAACCACTATTCAAGACATGGGTTTCCATTCAATTAGTTTCCCCAACGAGTGGGGAGTGCGCTTCAGTCAGTGAAGCTTGGGACAGGATTGAGTTTCCATTCAATTAGTTTCCCCAACGAGTGGGGAGTTACTTACAATTTAAGGTCACACTTCGGAGTCAATAAGGTTTCCATTCAATTAGTTTCCCCAACGAGTGGGGAGTAATTTCCCGTCATTCCTAAACATCTCAGATAGTTTCCATTCAATTAGTTTCCCCAACGAGTGGGGAGCTCCGCATCCCCAAAACTGTTCCAAATAGTAGGAAGTAATGTTTCCATTCAATTAGTTTCCCCAACGAGTGGGGAGTTCACTAACTACTAGACAAGATACTGCAACTCAACTCCCGTTTCCATTCAATTAGTTTCCCCAACGAGTGGGGAGATTTAAAGAAGACTACATATTTCTAGTTAGATGGATTGAGTTTCCATTCAATTAGTTTCCCCAACGAGTGGGGAGGCCTCTACATTAAACCTCATACAGCGCAAGATGTCCAGAGGCCATTTGCGAGGACTCCCAAAAATCTCTGTACAAACACCCTCCCAACCTATGTTACTAATACCTGAAACCCTTACAGAGCAGTATATCGAAGGCTCCGACGAACTTCCGTCATCACAGCCATTTCTTTCAGCCCTCGCGAGTGATATTAGATAATCACCGACCCAGGCAATTCAGTGACAGGCGGGCCCACCCCCCAAGTCTGAACATTGCCCAAAGTATGCCCCGACACAGGATAGAACCTAATACTGTCCTCATCTAAATTGATTAACTTTCGGAGTCGCCGCTGGAGTTCTGCAAACTTCGCAGTGGGTAGCACACACTCAAAAGTAGAATATTGCACCCACTTGCCATAACCTTTGAGCAAATCATGCACCTTTTGCCTCCGCTTATCAACCGGAATATCGTAGACAACGATATAAAGCAGCATACTTTATCGAATTTGATAAGGTTGATAAAGCTCAAGAGGATTGTACACAAACTGCTTGAAAGCTTTCACCTGCTGGTTAAGCAAATCCCATTTAGGTTGGCTGTCCCCAGAATTATTAGTAAAACCCTCTTCCATCCGTCGCAAAAATGCTGTCAAAAATTTCTGTCGCCCAGAATCATTCAGAAAACAGCCACTATTGCGGAAAACAAAATCTTCGCCAGCTTTCATCATGCCGTTATTGACAAGATAAAAAACCAAAGTATCAATAATTGGTGCCCGAAATTCCTCAATCAAATCTGAAGCCAAAGCTGCATGGCGTTCCGTTCCTTGGTGCAAACAAGCCGAATAAGGGTCTAAACCTTGCAATTCGATCAAACTCAATAAATGATTCCAGAGAACTTGATAGCCAAAACTGAGCATCGCATTAACGGGATTACCCGGAGGGCGGCGCGACCTGCCGACAAACACAAAATCAGGATTGCTCAAACACTCTTCAAAAGCCGAAAAATACTGAGCAGCCCCCGCACCTTCCATCCCCATCAACTTCTCAATAGTTTCAGCCTCCCCAGCTTTTTTGATTAAATGTTCCAAACAGTCGATCGCAAAAGCAATGACATCAGAAGGTTGTCGGCGCTGCTGCCGCATCAGGATCACGCGGCTGTTTTTCAGCTTAGCTTGCACGATGCGTCTGGCTACTTGCAAACGTTCTGCAAAACACAACTGTTGCTGGTAGCGAGAAAGTTGGCGATAACCGCGCTCGATCGGAAGAATCCGCCCGTAACAGTAACCCATGCGGGAAAGATAGGCAATGGGAATACTCCGCCACAGACAAGTCCTAATTGCTTGAGTTGTGACTTGAGATTGACCAAAAATCAGCAGTTGTTCGAGGAGAGGAAGCTGAATTTCACCGAGTACAGATTCGCCTTTTTTGATGACCAGCATTTCTTGGTGCAAAGAAACGTAACAACCCGGTTGAGAAACGTAGACGGTACGCATAAGCAATAAACCCGCCGCTGCAAAATTGTTGGTTATCTGTCTTATTTTTGGGAATCGCCACGGCGCGGGCTAATTTGCGACGACGATTCTGGGGTAGATTCTAAGGAAATTTGGATTTCTGGGGCGCGAGAGGGTTGGAGATAGCGAACGATTTGGTCGGCGATTGTCGATGCAAAAAAAGTGGCTACTGTGACAAGAAATGTGTTAGAAATTACGGCAGCTAATCCCAGGGGGGCGATGAGGAGAATGATGAGAGTGATAGTGCCGTTGACGGCGGCGAGGGAGAAGTTACGGATTGTGGAGGCGCGAGATGTGATGTACATATTTTTATGGGTTGAATATGGATGGTAAAGTTTTGTTGTAGATAGTGGTTGAGGCCCCGGCGGATCTGTGCAGTTGTGGCAGATTTATTGGCGGGCGATCGCTTTTAGGTTTGGAGGTTGTTAGGGGCGATCGCATTTACTAATTCCTGATGTACTTTGAACATGAGGCTAGCTTCTTCTAAAGACTCAAGCGTGTTTGGTATATCTTTCTCAGCAATGAAGTTGAGACAACCTAGAACTATTTCAATCCACTCATCTTTATTGGCAACATCCCAAGCATCATATATTTCTTGCTCTTGTAAACCTTCCAACCGATGAAAAAGATTATTGCGTTCTTGAAAAATATCTTTACCTTGGTAATGTTGATCAAGGGGGTTGCAGAAAAGAGCAATATTTCGGTTACTTTGCCAATTGGTATTAGTCTCTCGCAGTAATGAAAATAAACACTTACCGTAAAGACCAATCTCTTGTTTGTATTTTCCTGTTTTTCCCTTTTCAAACCAGGATTTCATATTATTTATGTTGTCACAGATTGAAAGATTAAGTTGAAGCCCTTTTTTCGGATCTCGTCGAATATGCTTCTGATACATTCTCTCAGCCCACAAGCCCGCTGAACCTTCTACAGCGCGGAAACTATGAAACATCGCATCGACAGGACTGCCTTGTTCTAAACGAACCCAAGCCAAATAAGCAGATTCAAAGCCTAGTCTCCACCAAGGAAAACTTGCTTTAAGTAACAAATTACGATCGTTAACTATTTTTTTAAACTTCTGAAATTCAGCAAAATTCCACTGTTCTCCTGCATCGAGCAGATGTTTTATACGTTTTTCTTCAGGGTTACTGGGAATTGTTTTAGTCAATCCTAAAATATCCCGAACACCTGCATAGTCATGGCGTTTTAAAAGTGCTTGAGCCTCCTGCATTTGGATAGCTCCGAGATAAGTAGAACGGGGAATTTTATTGGTTTCTTGATTATATTCATTGCTAACTAAAAACTCGACATTGTTTCTAAACCGTGCCAAGGTGACAAACTGTACAGCCGATGAAATTGCTGGAGTTCCTGCTTGATGGCTAACATATACCGTCTCAATTTCTTCATTTTTGATTTCTTTGCCATCAAACTCGATCGCCCGTAGGTTTCCACGCACCAAATCGAGAACGTAATTCCAATCATCTAATCCTTTATCGTTAGATGTCGGAGACAAGAAAATCGGTTTGTAATGTGCCTGTGGAAATTTATCCTGAAAATACCTCTGCAAAATTGGCTCCAACTTACAAGTATCTTGCCAGTAAGCAGATTTCGGTTTCCGTCTGGTATTTTTATCTTTGAAAAACTCAGATTGATCTGTTAGTAGAATAGCGATCGCATCTGGATAAAATGTTGTGAAGTTTTCCACAAAGTTATTTAGTAGGGGAAAAGTTAAGTACGACCAAATTTCCTCTTGTACTTGCAAAGAACTTGACTCATAAACCGTTCCCAAGACTCTGGCCTCAACCCGGTAAGATTCATCACTCTCCTTATAAGATTGCTTAGGCTCAAAAAGTAAATCGTGACACTCTTCTTTAATCGCCTCATCATACCATTCAGACCATACCTTATGACTTCTTTGCTTCTCTGTTCTGCCCTTTTCACGATTTTTTTTATCGCTCTCAAGTTGCACATCACTGCTACCGATCGTGACTATCCAAATATTCATTATTGCTCCTCTCCCCAAAGTAGTTTAAATCCATCAGGTTTAGCATTCAGAAAATCTAAAAAATCATTTGACTCTGGTGAACCATCTGGAAAGAGCGTGATCAGTTCCAAATAGCGAGGAGTTGGTTTAATAATCGGCTTTCGCGGATTGTCAGGATTATTTTTAACAAGAATCAAAGGGTAAAGTCGATGCCAGATAAGACTAATTTGCCCAATTTTTCCTGTTACAGATGATTGATAAATTGAGCCTTCTAGCTGAATGCCTTGTATTTTTTGTTGGTAGGATTTGTGGAACCACCGCACGGCGGCACTTTCATCAGTATCGTCTGCAATTCGACCCCAAACCTGAACATTACTTGGATGCCAAGCTTCTCGCCAATCTTGTGCCCATTCAGTTTGTCGTATCGGCTTGTTTTGAGATTGTATCCACTCTCTAGCTATTTGTCGGACTATCTCTAAAAATTCACCTACCTTCTCTAATCGGCTAACCTGCAGATTTCGTGATTGTGTAATCTCTCCTAACCATTGCCAGTGACAACCAATCAATGCTTTGTAGTTATTTTCGTAATATTCTTCAAAAAATTTGCGGTGATCAACTCGTCGCCATGATTTACCAAATCCTCCCATAACCATTGCAAACTGCATTAACTTGCTAACCAACTTTTTCAGAAGAGCTTCTTGTTGAGGGTCAGATAATGGTTTAGCTAAAAACCAAATTAGTTCTCCCTCTACTTCGTAGGCAGGTTGAGCATACTTCCCAGAGCCAAAAGATTTTACCTCTAATTTAGAAGCATGAAATTGGAACCCTAGCAACCCGACAGTTGCTTCTTTTTGCTGGATACCTCCAAACAAGTTCTGTACTAATTCTTCGGCGGTTTCAGTATCTGTTATACCACCAAAAATCCTTAAGGCATGACCGCGCAGTGCAGCTCGGAAAATGTTAGGGCGAAACTCCCCCGTACCATCAATCAGTTTAGCAGCTTGTCCTTGTCCTTTGAGTTTTGCCCGATAAACAATCGGGTGAGAAGTTTTGGTAATTTGTCCATAGCCTGTAGAGACTTTTGAACCTAATCCGGCCGCGATGGCTGCTTCCCAAATTTGCCAAATTTGCTGCCACCGATCGGATGATAGCGGTTGAGAACAGGAGATAGCAAATCTTAGGGTCGGCTGGTAAAGAGAAACTTGAGCATATGCACTCTCACCTCTTGGTTTCTCATCAGTATCACGAGTCATAACTTGCCAACCCTGTTGAGGATGAACTAAGTCTAGTAACCCTTGTGTCCAATCATTAGTAGGATAAGCGCCCTGAAACCGCAAAATCCCTGGTGTAATTTCAGACTCATCGCCACAATAATTATTACAGGTTCCTAGCGGTATATCACCTGCTTTTTCCGCTTGTTCGCAAGCTTGGCGAAACGCTCCTTTCATACTGCTACCAGGATAAAATGGAATCCCTGAAGCACCGATTACAGGACGAAGCATTCCATCATCTTGCCCGCCATTGCAGACAAACCGCCAAGAGATTTGGTAAGATTTTGCTCCGTATGTCTCAGTCTGTACGTCTTGTGCATCTTCCGTAGAAATAAACTCAGCTTTGTCAGTCCATTCATCTGCCCACCTTTCAACATCTTGTTGTTCGCCAGCCCTTTTCTTGTCAGGGTCAAGATATTGCAGTTGCGATCGCCCCTGCACCTGTGCCCGAAACATCATGGGGATCTTTTTGTGTGCATTAGGAATCACTTTCATTGACGACCCTCCCGAACTTTATAGCGTTGTGTCCACCACACCAAACAATCGCATAATTGAGTCAAGACGGCGATCGCCACTCGCTGATCTTCCACAGGCAGTGCCCAAAGACGTTCAGACATAGCCTGAATTTCTTTAGTCGGAATTTTGCCCTTACTGTCAGGATGTAAAGGCTCGTTGGGAATTGTCATCCCTCCCTTGTCCATGATTGTTTCTAGAGCATCCCAGGTTTCTTTCCAGAAAATAGATTTGTTTTCTTCTTTACCTTTAAGTCTCAAGTGTTCGCCCCAAAAGCGCTCTAACCCATAAGCTACAGCCATTCGCATATTATGAGACTGATTGAGGGATTTTGGATCGCGCTCCCGTGCGTGGAGAACTAACTTTTGAGCAGCGCGATCGAGTTCGTAAGATTTCCAACCCATTACTGATAATCTCCTGAAAGTGATACAAGACAACGACCAAAACCAATTGATTCCAAACCACCGAAATATAACTCTGATGAATTCTCCTTTTCGCCAAAGGGTTTCCAATCGCTTTGCTTCAACGCGATCGGAAATACTAAAATACTTCCTTCTGGCAAAGCTTCAGTATTGAAAAAAGCACCACCATCAACTTTTTTCTCGTTGGGTTTTTCTTTCGATCCCAATTTGACACGACTTTGCCGATAGAGTGCCATATCGTGCAGCATGGCAATATCGTTATCGTGAACCACGACTAACTTATTAGCATCTAAATCTGTGTCCGTGGGAATCCAAGCTGATAAGTCCTCCTCATGCTCAAATTCAAGAAACCCTAAATTAAAAAAGAGAATTTTGCCTCGGTCTTCCATCTGCCGACCCTGTAAACCTTTCTGTGCTGTGTAAGGTTCAGGAATATCTGCTGTCACGCCTGCAATGCGTTTAAACCGTTTCAACAGTAGAGGGCAACTTACCCAAACTACAGGCTGACCAGGACAGAACACGGGGAACCAAACCAGTGAAGCATATTCAAACTTTACAAGTGCTTCGGTTGTCCCGCCATCAGAACGACCATCAACGGCTTCATGTCCATACCATAGTTGTTCTTCGCCCGGTTCCCTATCTCTTAAGTCTGCGCGAAACCGTCCCCGAATAGAACTGCCTGGAATAATCCCTGTTTGCGTAAACTGATCGCGAAAAATCAGGTTGAGATTGCCAGTTTCTTCCCCTGCGGTTGCGCCCACATGGACAGGTGCAAGGGTTTCAATTACTCCGTAAGCTTTGCGGTACATTGCGGTAATCCTTGAATATCAATGGGTAAACACAAACCACACCCCAAATGTTTGAGGGGAAATCCTTCTTTTGGGAACCACTCGTCTGGGAAATCCCACCAAGTAAGTTCGAGGGGATGTTTGAAAACATAAACGCTTCCTGCGGGAACGGCGTAGCGTCCCCGGCTGAGTCGCCCGGTTTTCTTGGCATCGTAGCGATCGCCCTCACCTTCTGTTTCTTCCTCTTTCTGGGAATGACCGATGCGATAGCGGTAGGGCACTGGTTTATCGGTCAACATTTTGAGTCCTTGCCGAGGGAAACTGGGATGATTAGGGTAACGGTATGATAATTTGTTCGACCCCCAGACTCCAGGTGCTATCAGAGCAAAGGCTTGTTGAATCTTATTCTTAGGGTTAAGTAATCGATTGATTTTGTGTTTTTCTGAGAGAAAGTGACTTTCAATTTCCACCAGATGTCCTTCACCGCCCAATCGATACCACCCACTAGGTATTTCATAGTTAGAGAGATATACTAAGCAGTAATCTTCAGGAATCTGCACGGCGCTTTCTAAGAAAAGTCCGTTCTTTTCGACAACGTGACGCTCTTGGGTCTTGATTTTGGGATGCAGAAACGAGACAAATTCCCACGGTGCTTTGGCGATCGCTTTTCTTTCTCGCAGTTCTTCTGCGGGTAAATTCCAGGCATCAATCGACTGCCAACTATATTCTGGTTTCAAATCTTTGTTCTGGCGCTCCCATTGATGCTGACCCAGACACCATTTATCCTCATCTCCTTGAACAATGCCTGATTCATTAGATTTCTTTTTCACAAAAACCCATTCATCATGCTCATCAGCAATTACTTGATGCCAAGGAATTGGCACGTAGAATTGTTTAGGCGTATCCTGTTTTGCCCAAAAAGGGCCTGAAATTACGAGCTTATCTCTAAGCTCTTGGTGAGAAGCAAACTTCTGTTCGCGATTGGCATTCAAAAACAGTCCAGCGATCGCGGCGCTATCCGGTGGAAACTTACTACCCGATCGCCCGACTAGATTCTCTGGAGACAGAAAAGCTCCTGCACTGCCATACATGAATCCCAAGGGAGAAACCGCAATTAAATATTGGAATTCTTTCGACATAACTGCCATCCCACTTGAACAAGGTCATCGATCCAATTCACGATCGCAGAGTTAGAGTTATCCCCTGCCAAATCGCTCCATTTCCTTTCTTGCTTAAACTTCTCTCCCGCGTTATCGAAATATAAATTGAATATGACAAGAGCTAGTTCCTTGTTTATAGAAAGCTCTTCTATTTCTTGAAGCCGAATAGCATGACGTGCTTTTAGTTGTGCCCAATCATTGTAAAGGTGAGTCCAATTGGGTTCTTCCCCCCAAGTTTTACCATCCCGATCGCGATAATTCCTCAACACATGAAGATAATTCCAAGGACAAGTCCACTGCACAAATTGACCGCTGTTAAAAACTACTCGCATTGTAAGCCGATCGCGCCCTAAACTTTTTGCCCGTTTTTCAGCCTCCCGACAGTGCTGTAAAATATCTCGCTGTGGAACCTGATGCCCCGCCCAAACAAAACCTACACTATAGGTAAAATTCCGAGCCAGATTAAATTCCTGCTTAATTTGGGTTTGATGCTCTTTCCAGTGGTCTTCTAGCGTTAACAGCCAATTTAAGGCCTCTATCGGTTTCACTTTCTCAGGGTTTTCTTGTGTATCAGTTTTCTCACTGTAAAGCACTCCGAGAAAGTCATCACCACCAGCATAGATAACACGCCCTTTACCTTTAGGAAACAGATGTCTGTTATCCTGAAAATCTTTCCCCCACTGCCTCATTAACTCAGTGAAGCGGTTGAGGTCATGTTCTTGCTTATTTTCATCACTTTCAGGGCGTGTGGCAAGTTCTTTAAGCTTATCTCCAACTTGATCGCCATCTCCCATAAACCAGCCTGTCCAGTATCCAGCTTCACGGTGAATATCTTTGAACTCTGGGTCATCTGGTTGTTTTTTGAGTTTCTGCATCCCGATAGCATCAGCTATTTTGTCGTAGGTGACTAAACGCTTGACCAATTCGGGAATACTCAGACGTTCGTTGACAGCAATATATTTGCCAATACCATCAGGCTTAGATTTTTCATAGTCTCTCAACTTTTCCAGCGATAGACTTGGTTTCCCAACCCTGTAATCTGGGTCGTCTAGCAGCCAAGACAATCGGCGATAAAAAAGTTCTTGTGACTCCTGTTCCTGTTTTGTGAGCGTTCGCCCTGGTTCTTTTGACTCTTTACCTAGTTCATGCCATGCGATCGCATCCGTCCCCGTCAAACTTGAACTCTCACCAATCCAGTTGATAGCTGTCCAATCTCGTTTTAGTTTGCGAGTCTCCAAGTCATCCATTGCCTTTTTGATGGCTTCTCTTTCAGATTCACCGTATCCCCAAAAAATTTCCCAGGTATAGCTTCCCCATCGTTCCCACTCTCCTTTTTGCCTGCCTTTTTTATCTTCGGTTTGTGACCAGTAATATTGGTCTTTTGGGATGTCAAGATTGTTTTCTATCCACTCGCGGCAAACCTTTAAGATTTCTTGCCATTCTTTTAAGAGAGTGTTTTGGACATCATTGCGCTCAAATTTTCCCTTAATGAGAATTCGGTTTGGCATTCCTTCTGGCATATTAGGCAATCCAGGAGAAATCACCTTAAGTCCTAAAGGATCTGCTTTCTGTACGAGCTTAGAACTTAAAAAAGATAAAATCAGTGAGGCCCCATACAAATCTCGGAGTTTGCGGGATTTCTCGATAAAGCCTTGAACGGGGGCAAAGGCGATCGCAGTGTATGCAGACATAAATTCAATTTTAAGGCGGGCAATCCCCACCTGAATGCTGCTGGTAGTGTCCCCAGTCGCTAACTGCTTAAGTTCTACTCAACTCAATATACCAGTCGAGCCAGCTTCGAGTCTCGCAATTTACAATATTTATCAAATCTCTTGAAAAATCTACAGCTCTCTAAATAACGGCTTTGAGGTTTTTCTATATTTTTGTGTCAATATTGTCTTTTCCTTGACTTTTACACGCCTTACCCCCATCATGGCAAAAAAACCAACTCCTCACTCCTATGCCGACAAACTAACGTTCGATCGCATCATGCTCCTCATCGCCACATTGGTAAACCATCCGGGCATCGGACACTCTGACACCGAAACCTCCGACACTAAATATCACGATGCCCTCCTAGAAGTTCAATCTCAATTACAGAAAGTTGCCGCCATCGCCACCAGCATTGATTTTCCAGAAAACTATCCTGCAATTCCTACGATTCGCAAAGATTTAGAAACTCTGCGCCACTACGGAATCCTTGACAAACGAATGTATCGCTTCGGATATTATCTCGGCACTGGTGCAATGAATCGCGACGAACTACTATTCGCATTTCAAGCCATAGCATCTCAAGCCAAATATCAAGGAAATCCTCAAGCCCGCCAAATTTGTGAAAAACTCACTAAACGGTTGCGCGGATTAGATATCGAGCTCAAAGGTAAATTGTTCTATCCCGTTCGCGAACAACTAAATCGTGCGATTATTTACACCGACCCTGTAGAAATGCTCGATCGCCAAGAATATCGCAATACCCTATTTCACAAACTAGACATCGTAGAAACAGCAATTGTCCGGGGTCAGGCGATCGAACTTCACCGCCAAAGCGATCCTTACGGTAAAGGCAAGATTGGTTTCCACCGCATCTGGCCCCTGCAACTGATTTATCACGATATCGCCTGGTACCTGATTTGCGAAAATTACGACAACGGACACTTGAAGGTAGTACGGGTCAATCGCTTTACCGATTACTGCGAAATTATTGATTTACAAGGACGTGGCTTAGCTTTACAAGGACAACGTTTGAAAATAGCTCAAAAGTTGTTAAAAAACGGCTGGGGGTTGTTCTTAGGCAATCCAGAGGAACAGCAGGCTGAATTGCAGGGTACGCTGAAGTTAGAAAAAGTGAGGGTGCGGTTTTTTGAGGAAGTGGTGGGATTTATCTTAGAGGGCGATCGGCGGCATCCGCGACAAAAGATTAGAGAAGGCCCGAAGAATAGTTTTGGCAAAGTCGCTTATGTGGATTATCAGATCGACTTGCCCGATCGCTCCCTCAACGAATTCAGTCTGTGGGTGAACAGATATATGGATAGCGCCCAAGTGCTTTCCCCGCTGAGTTTGGTAGAAAAACACCGACAAGCAGCGAGAGATTTAGTCGATCGATACAGCTAACGGGACTTAAACAACAAATTCTTGCTAAGAATGCTCTAATCCGGTGTAGGTAACACTGTCAGGTCAACAAACAGGGGAAGTTGCCAGACAATACACCGATGAAATCAGCAAAACTGATAGCTCAGCAGTCTAAGTAACGACACATTTATATTCCAGCAATGGGCTACGGTTGGCTGATATGTTTCTTGTTGCGGCTAGACGATCGTACCAGTTAATCAGACCTAGAGCCGACATAGGATGCCATTTCAGGATGCCTCCATCTACCAGCTAAAGTCTTAGACCGGAAAACACTATTGAGTTTAGGAGACTAATCTAGCCAATATCGACGCACCTCGCTTGGTCTGTGTAACCCTTATGATTTGGTTGAGGTGCGTCGATGCTTTGCAGGGATTGGGTTTGAGGCTTATCGTTCGATGCTTTTTCTCATTTACCTATGCTATATTTTAGCGGTGCGTCGATTTGACGGCTGAATCCCGCTCAGGGTATGGTCTGTGCGACGAACTCTCCCCACTCGCTGGGGAAACTAATTGAATGGAAACAAAACATCCTCAGATTTTGGGGTTCGCACAACTTCGATACTGCTGAGGCTCCCCACTCGCTGGGGAAACTAATTGAATGGAAACCTCATCGCTTTGTTCTCTAGTGAAAGACCTGCGAAGTAAGTAAGTCCCCACTCGCTGGGGAAACTAATTGAATGGAAACATTTAATCCAGCGTTCGTAATATCCGCAGAATCCTAGTCCCCACTCGCTGGGGAAACTAATTGAATGGAAACGTTATCAATACTTTGTTGTTACACAATCCTGCTTGTGAAACAAAAAGCGTCCCCACTCGCTGGGGAAACTAATTGAATGGAAACATCGCTCCTGCCTGAAAATACTGCATTGCTATCCTGGTCCCCACTCGCTGGGGAAACTAATTGAATGGAAACGCTAAAACAAAATTAGTAGAAGTCTTCTATTAATGCGACAGTTTAAGGGCAACCATAAATAGCTCTTGACAAAAGACTAGATTTCTAATAGTCTAATTTTGGGGGACGCCTCTACCGCATAGAGTGAACGTCCTTAAGGCATCGTCCTATCCCCCAGCCGAAGGGTTACGGCACTGTCTAGCAAGTTAACTTGTCACTTGCTAGAAATACATAGCTAAGACAAAGTGTGTCGAAGTCTTCTATTAATGCGGAATCGAAGGAGGCTTCGACTTCACACGACACCGCAAACAGAAATCAAAAATCAGAGCCTTCTGTAGTGCCAAAAGCTCTAAGTTTTCAACATCGAGAAAACTTCAAAGACAAACTTTTACAACTCAAATTTCTGCAATTAATCCGAATTGTGAAGAATTAACAAGCACAAAAAAAGCCCCATACTTGGGGCAAAATTTAACTATTTTCAGTCGTTGGGTGGCGGGTTTATTATATTGTTGGTGAAACTCTCCTACGAGAATTGGGGCAGACACGATCGCTTATTATGGAGTCACCAAAACCAAATCGTCCGCTGTTTTGACAATCTCAGAATTCTGCAAACCTAAATCTTTTAAACCTGGTTGAATAGAAACAACCGATCGCAGCTACGGAAGTTAACGCTAAATACTCCCCAGTCGTTGGGCAAGCTAATTAAAGGGAAACGGGCGATCGTCAAAGTTCAAGAGATACCAGGTTTTCATTGGAAGCTCCCCACTTGTTGGGAAAACTTCTGTTTCTTAACCCAGTCAATTCCTCCGAGCGATCGCCACTCCGAGTACAGCGATCGCACAATATCCAGAGAACCCTACCCCTCAACCTCCTTAAGCCCATCTTCTAGTAACATCCGCACTATATCCACTTTCTTGCGCCCCGTCCTAGCCGCCAACATCGACAGTTTGCGGTGCAGAGATTCGGACATATCAACGGTAAACCTGACCGTGGCTTCTTTGTCGGGTGCTTGGAGTCGGTGAGTCAGGCTGTTTTCCTTTAATTGAACGGCGATGAATTCTAGTGCGGATGCTTCGGGTGATGGTTGGGTTGGTGCTGGCAATACAGCTTCCACTGTTTCGGGTGTTTGCGATGCTGTTGATGTTGGTGCTTGCGATACAACTTCGGGTGCTGTTGGTGCGGGTGTAGTTTCCCGATCGCCGAAGACAAACTCTTCCATCGCGCTGCCGAGCGGTTTGCGTTTCTTGGTACTCATTATTTCAACACTCCCATGATTTCCTTAAACAGTCGGCTGTACTCTTTGCCAGAATATGAGGCTGGTTGACCGCCCAAATCCCACACAGTAGCTGCTTGACCCGAAGAATCAGCAATCACTTGTTTTTGGTGAATCACCGATTTGAGTACGGCTTGATGGTGGGTGTAAGTTTTCCCAACAACTCCATTGCTTCGGTTTTGAGCTTCGTTCCTTTCACTGCCCGACTCAAAAACATCACTGCTTGGGGCGGGCCTTGTCTTACTGATTGAGCTTGTTTGATGAGTCTCACGGCATCGGTGGCTGATTGTACGTCGATATCGACTGCATGGGCATCACGGCTAAAAAGAGTTTTGGCGGGGCGATCGGCTGCTCAACCGATCTCGCTAAAAATCTTCAATGGGTTCTATAGTTTGAGGTATCTCCCATCGTACTCATCCAGAGAAGCTCTATGGTTGCTCTACCGGGTATTGCTATTCTCAGCAAAATTTACGAAAGTTCTAATTCTCTAGTGTATCGGGGCATCAGCGTCCAAGACGATCGAGCGATCGTCATAAAAATGCTCAAACAAGATTATCCATCCCCTCAAGAATTAATCCGCTACAAACAGGAATATAAAATTACCAGCTCCCTCAACCTGCAAGGAGTGGTTAAGGCATACAGTCAGCAGGACTATCAACGCACACTCATTATTTTCTTAGAAGACTTTGGCGGAGAGTCCCTAGAGCAATGGAAGCACAAGCGCCCAGAAACCTTCTGCCCCATGCCCTTATCGACGTTTCTGGGTCTGGCGATCGACCTCACAGATATTCTGGGCAAAATCCATGCAGGCAATATCATTCATAAGGATATCAATCCTGGGAACATTGTTTTCAATCCTGACACAGGCGTTGTCAAAATTATTGACTTCGGGATTGCTACCCAATTTAACCGCACAAATCCGAGTTTCAAAAGCCCTCATGTTTTAGAAGGAACCCTCGCTTATCTCTCTCCAGAGCAAACCGGGCGTATGAACCGTTTCCTCGATTACCGCACCGATTTTTACTCGCTCGGTGTGACGTTCTACGAGCTTTTAACTGGACATCTGCCGTTTCCCATAACAGACACCCTTGAGCTAGTCCATTGTCATATTGCCAAACAGCCTATTCCACCTCACGAACTGAATGCAACGATTCCAAAACCAGTTTCAGATATTATTTTGAAACTGATGGCAAAAAATGCTGAAGAGCGTTATCAAAGTGCTTGGGGAATCAAAGCCGATTTAGAAATCTGTCTTCGTCAGTTCACAGAAACAGGTCAAATTGACACCATTCAACTGGCGCTTCAAGACGTTTCTAGTCAGTTTCAAATTCCCCAAAAACTATATGGACGAGAGCAAGAACTTGCACTCTTACTAGCGGCTTTCGTTCGCATAGGATGTCCAGAGTACAATCGGGTCGCTGCTTTACCCAACAATACAGAAACAAAATTCAAAGTCGAAATGATGTTAGTGTCTGGCTATGCGGGAATTGGCAAGTCAGCGTTAGTCCAGGAAATATATAAACCAATTACCCAAACGCGCGGCTATTTCATCTCTGGTAAATTCGATCAATTTGGGCGCAATATTCCCTACAGTGCGATCGCCCATGCCCTACAAAAATTGGTGCAACAACTGCTGGGTGAACCCGATGAGCAGTTGCAACAGTGGCGATCGCGTCTCCTCACAGCCTTGGGAAGCAACGGACAAATCATCATTGATGTGATCCCTGAAGTTGAGTTGATTGTTGGCAAGCAGCCCCTTGTACCGGAAGTTGGAGCAACGGAAGCTCAAAATCGTTTTAATCGAGTCTTTCAGCAGTTCATTCGGGTATTTGGTTCAGCAGAACATCCGTTAGTGATCTTTCTGGATGATCTTCAGTGGGCAGACTCAGCAACACTCAAGTTGATCGAGTTGATAATGACGGATGCCCAGATGCAATATCTGTTTCTGATTGGAGCCTATCGAGATAATGAGGTGAACTACTCACATCCACTAACGATAATGCTGGAGGGGCTCAGAAAAGAGGGAGCACCTATCAGCCAAATTACGTTAGCACCGTTGGGACTAAACGCGCTCGCACAACTGATTGCAGACACATTACACAGTGACATCAGTACAATCATCTCGCTGGCAGAATTAGTATTGCGAAAAACCGGGGGGAATCTGTTTTTTGTCAATGAGTTTCTGAAAACGCTCTATGCAGAGAACTTGTTAAGCTTCGACCTAGAAAATCTCAGTTGGCGATGGGATATTACTCACATTGAAGCCAAGAACATCACCGATAATGTGGTGGACTTGATGCTTGGCAAACTGAAAAAGCTGCCTCCAGAAACCCAGCAAGTTTTACAATTCGCCGCTTGTGTTGGTGCTGATTTTGATTTAAGCACCCTCTCTATCATTTGTGAAAGCCCATCTAGGGAAATTTTCCCGCAACTGATAGCAGCGGCTCAGTCAGGTTTAATTGTGCCGACATCCCAGTTAGATGAACAACTCTTGGTTCAGGATTACAAATTCTTGCACGATCGCGTCCAGCAAGCGGCATATGTCTTAATTGATCAGGCGCAGAGACAGGCAGTTCATCTTCAAATTGGGCGCAATTTACTTGAGAAGACTGGATCAGAATCGCTATCAGACGGGCTATTTGAAATTGTCGATCATCTCAATCATGGGCTCGAACTGGTTACCGATCGATCAGAACGTGATGAAATTGTCAAGTTGAATCTGCTGGCAGGTCAGAAGGCAAAGGCTGCGATCGCCTATGGTGTGGCAAAAAAATATTTAGCTACTGGGAGAGATTGGCTGGCAGCTTCAAGCTGGCAAATAAACTATGATTTAACATTAGAGTTATATACAGAAACAACAGAAGTCGCCTATTTGTGTGGCGATTTTGAGCAGGTGAAATACTTGGCAGCGATCGTTTTACAGGAAGCTAAAACAGTTCTCGACATTGTAAAAGTTTACGAAGTCAAAATTCAAACATTCATGGCGCAGAGTCTGCCATTGGAAGCAATCAATATTGCATTGCAAGTTTTGCAGCAGATGGGGATTAGTTTTCCCGAAACACCAAGTCAATTAGATATTCGCCTTGAACTAAACACAATCACATCGCTCTTTAGTGAGAAACAGATCGCGGACTTACTCTATTTGTCCCAAATGACCGAGCCGAACCATCTGGCGGCGATGCGAATCCTGTCAAGCATCACGCTTGCTGCCTATATTGCTGCTCCCGATTTGATGCCTCTGCTTGTGTCTAAACAGGTCAACTTGTTAATTCAGTATGGCAATGCTTCTGTGTCTCCCTTTGTATATGCCAACTTTGGGTTAATTCTTTGTGGGACGATCGGAGATATCGAGTCTGGCTACCAGTTTGGACAGCTTGCTTTGGGGTTGTTGTCGCAGTCAAATACCCATTCACTCAGAGCTAGGACATTGTTCATCGTGAATGAGTTTATCAATCTCTGGAAAAAACATATTAGAGAATTACTAAAGCCATTACTAGAAGGCTATCAAAGCGGGATAGAAACTGGGGACTTAGAGTTTGCTAGCTATTGCGCTCACAATTACTGCGTCGATGCCTTTGTCGCTGGAAAAGAACTCGCCGAGGTTGAACGCGAGATGGCGACATACATTGAAGCAATCTGTCAGATCAAACAGGAAACAGCACTCACCGGGACTCAAATATGGCAGCAGACTGTCTTAAATTTGATGGGATACTCGGTCAATCCATGCTGTCTCATTGGCAAATCTTACAATGAAGAAATTGGATTACCACAACAGGAAGCATCAAATAATGGAACCTCAATCTTTATCGTCTATTTCAACAAACTCTTCCTATGCTATCTGTTCTCTAAGTATTCTCAGGCAGTTGAAAACTCAATCATAGCTGAACGTTATTTAATCCAAATAACAGCGACCCCTATTGAACCTTTGTACTACCTCTATGACTCTTTGGCAAGACTCGCTACATATTCTGAAAGCAGCACCGAAGCGCAGGAAGAAATCCTTAAAAAAGTGTTTGTTGCTCAAGAAAAAATAAAACTGTGGGCACATTATGCGCCAATGAATTATTTGCATAAATATAATTTGGTGCAAGCAGAGAAAGTGCGAGTTTTGGGTCAGTTGCTGGAGGCAGAAAGGTTTTATGAACAGGCGATTCAAGGTGCCAGAGAAAATGGATACATCCAGGAAGAGGCGTTAGCATATGAATTGGCAGCCAAGCATTATCTGGCGCGAGGTTTGGAAAAGTTTGCTCAGATCTACATGAAAGAGGCTCACTATTGCTATGAGCGATGGGGAGCAGTTGCAAAAGTCAAAGATTTAGAAATCCGCTATCCACAGTTCTTTCCTCAACAGATGAATGTGGTTCCCACACCAGTTCGCACCACTGCTGGAAATACTTCTAACACCTCACATATTGCTTTCGATTTAGCAACAGTGGTAAGAGCATTACAAGCCATTTCTCGGGAAATTGAACTGGAGCAGTTGCTTCGTTCCTTGATGCAAATCTTAATTGAGAATGCTGGTGCACAAATTGGATTCCTAATTCTGGAAAAATCAGGAGAATGGACGATCGAAGCGAACTGTGAACTGGCGGAAGGTGAAAAAGTTGGCACGACACAAGTGCTGCAATCAATTCCAATAGCAAATCGCTTACCTGAGTCAATTATTCAGTATGTAATTCGGACTAATGAATCAGTCATTCTCAATAATGCAACTCATGAAGGCAACTTTATTAATGATTCTTACATTCAACGTTATCAAACGCAATCAGTCCTGTGTTTGCCACTACTGAATCAAAGCAAGCTAGTTGGCGTGTTGTATCTTGAAAATCAATTAGCGGTTGGGGCATTTACACCAGAGCGATCGCAAGTTTTACATCTATTATCAACTCAAGCAGCCACTGCGATCGAAAATGCTAGGCTCTACTCAAAGCTACGTGAGAGCGAAAGTAAAATGACTCAATTTCTGGAAGCAATTCCAGTTGGTGTTGCAGTTGCAGATACATCGGGTCGCCCTTATTACTTCAACCAGCGAGCAACTCAGCTATTGGGTAAAGATATTGATCCTTCTGTGACACCCCATCAAATTGCACAGGAGTATCAAATTTATCTAGCTGGAACGGATCAAAAATATTTAACTGAAAGAATGCCAATTATCCGAGCGATAAGAGGTGAACGCACTAGAGTTGATGATATGGAAATTCACCGCAACAACACCACAATCCCCATTGAGGTGTGGGCAACTCCTGTCTTTGACGAGCAGGGCAATGTGACTTATGCGATCGCTACCTTTCAAGACATTACCGAGCGAAAACAAGCCGAGAAATTGTTAGCCGATTACAATCGCATCTTAGAGCAGCAGGTTGCCCAACGAACAGCAGCTTTACAGAAAAGTGAAGCCGAACTGCGCGATAGAGAACAAGAATTACGGCTGATCACAGATGCTCTGCCTGTTGGTATCGGTTATATGGATGCTAACCAATGTTATCGATTTGTCAACCACACCTACGAGGTTTGGTGTTGCTGTCGTCGAGACGAAATTTTAGGCAAGTCTATTCAGGAAATTGTGGATGATATGACCTATCCAATGGTTGAACCCTATATCAACCAAGCGTTAGCCGGACAAATTACAACCTTTGAAGCAGAAATCCCCTTGCCATCGGGCAAAAAGTATCTCAGTACAACCTTAATCCCCGATTTCGATGTTAATGCTCAAGTCATAGGATTTTATGCTCTAAACACAGACATCAGCGAACAGCGAAACGCTGCACTGCGTGAACGCAAACGTGCCCAAGAAGCCTCAATTTTAGAAGAACGCAACCGTATGGCACGGGAAATTCATGATACACTGGCTCAAGCATTTACAGGCATTTTGGTTCAAGTAGGTGCAGCAACCCAAGTGCTAACCGATGATTTAGAAGCAACACAGGCACACTTGGAAATGATCGATGAATTAGCAAGAATCGGACTGACTGAGGCTCGTCGATCTGTCACAGCACTCCGCCCTCAGTTGTTAGAAGAAGGCGATTTATCGAGTGCCCTCAATCGCCTGGTGACGCAAATGAGATCTGCTACCGATGATACGGCTTTGATCTACGAAATTCAGGGTACAGCTTATCCTTTACCCGCCGAAGTGGAGAATAACTTACTGCGAATTGGGCAGGAAGCATTGACAAATGCAATTAAATATGCAAATGC
Source organism: Microcoleus sp. B13-B6 (assembly GCF_036705405.1). Lineage (NCBI taxonomy): Bacteria > Bacillati > Cyanobacteriota > Cyanophyceae > Oscillatoriales > Microcoleaceae > Microcoleus > Microcoleus sp. B13-B6. The sequence continues at coordinate 35,904 of NZ_JAUBUJ010000006.1, read as the reverse complement.
TGGCGAAATTCGCCTTGAGTTAGTCTATGGAAATGCACAAACTACATTGTGCATCAAAGATAATGGACAAGGCTTTGGTGTCGGTAGCATTCCCTCGGTTGGGGGATTTGGATTGTTAGGCATGAGCGAACGAGCCGAGCGAATTGGAGCGCAATTGAGAATAGAAAGCCAACTCGGGCAAGGAACAGAAATTATTGTCATCGTCAATCGAGGATAAGAACCATGATCGACCAATCCGCTACAATTCGTATTTTAATTGTTGACGATCACTCCATTGTGAGACAAGGATTGACAACTATCATTAACCGAGATCCTGAAATGACGGTAATTGCTCAAGCAGAAGATGGACAACAGGCGATCGCTCACTTTAGCGAACATCAACCGGATGTGACTTTGATGGATTTACGAATGCCGCAGATGGGAGGAGTGGAAGCCATTACTGCGATTTGTGCTCAATTTAAACCTGCCCGAATTATTGTGCTAACGACCTATGATGGCGATGAAGATATCTATCGCGGATTGCAGGCAGGTGCGAAAGGCTATCTGCTCAAGGATGCAAAACCCAACGAACTTCTCAATGCCATTCGCATGGTTAATCGCGGTCAGCAGTACATTCCGCCAGAAGTGGGGGCAAAGCTAGTGCAGCGCATGAGTAACCCTGAACTGAGCGATCGAGAGCTAGAGGTACTGCGTTTAATGGGGCAAGGAATGAGTAATTCAGATATTGCAACTGCTCTAACTATTGGAGAAAGCACTGTCAAATCCCATGTCAATCGCATTCTCAGTAAATTGGGAGTAAGCGATCGCACTCAAGCCGTGATTGTTGCAGTTAAACGAGGAATTATCACTTTGTAAGCTGTGCTTTCGGTTAACTTTCAATTCCAACTAAAGTTGGAGTTAGTCTTCCATAATGAGATGGGTTATGCGATCATCCATGCGATTCAATAAAAGTGCCAACTGTGAGTGGACGACAGCCCAGAGTCAATTTCTTATATTAAATTTATGCAAACATACATAGCAATTGGGTTGCAAGATTTAAGTTTGCTGAATACAGATGGCACACAGAGGAATGTAGGTGTAGTCTAACCCAAGTATCACTTGTGGTAAACAGACTTCTCCTCAGAAACACTGTTAATTATTTGTTTCACCTTCACCCCAGGATTGCAAACAGAGTTGATGGCAGCAATTATCGTTGCAAGTAATGGCGTGCTTTGATCCTCAGTCTCACAATTATAAGACATAAAATGATGAACACCGAATTGAGTAAAAACAAAGTTGCAATTGTCAGCCGGGGCGAAGACCTCAATTGGTTCGATACAATGCCTGGTGAGCAAATGGCTATCCACGTACACAGCAAAGATGTCGGCGGGGCTTTCACAATCCTCGAAGTGCGTACCCCACCGTTCTCAGGCCCGCCACTTCACTATCATAAAGAGAGGGAAGAGATATTTGAAGTAATTGAAGGCAGATTTCGCTTTCATTGCGCGGGTGAAGAGTTCGAGGTCGGGCCTGGAACATCGGTTGTTGTACCCCGTAACAGCGTGCATGGATGGGTGAACCTAGGGCCGGGAGTGGCTCGGATGCTTTTCCTCTTTGTACCAGGCGAAATTGATGACTTTTTCCCCCAAATCGGTCAAACACCGCCCGAAGGTTGGACGAATCTTGCATATCAGTACGACACGTGGATTGTTGGAGCTCCCCTGTCCGTCAACTAAAGATGAGCAGCATTTACATGGACAGTAAGTTTGCGATCGCCTCATTGCACTTAATTTAGCAAGGACAAAACCAATGAACTCACATTCTAAAGGACTGGCTGTGATCACCGGAGCATCTGCCGGGATCGGTGCGGTCTATGCCAACCGTCTCGCCCGTCGTGGCTACGATCTGTTACTAATTGCTCGGAATCAAGAGCGTCTTGAGCATCTGGCGAATGCGATCGCAACAGACACAGGACGCAAGGTTGAATTACTCGTTGCAGATTTAATGAACCCCAATGATCTACACAAGTTAGAACAGAGGCTACACAACGATCCAAATGTGACGTTGCTGGTGAACAACGCAGGTGTCGGAGCAACTGCGCCGCTGCTGAACTCAAACATTGCTGATATGAGTCAAATGATCGCACTAAATGTTGAGGTGCTGACGCGGTTGACCTATGCCGTCGTGCCAGCGTTTGTTGCCCGTGATTCCGGCACAATTATCAACATCGCGTCAATCGTCGCCGTGTCTCCTGAGACTCTCAATGGTGTGTACGGCGGTACAAAGGCTTTTGTTTTAGCCTTCAGCCAATCGTTACGCCATGAACTGACCCATACAGGAATCCGAGTTCAGGTTGTTCTTCCAGGCGCGACCAGCACAAACTTCTGGAACCTTGCTGGTACACCCGTTGAACACCTGCCCCAAGAGATCGTGATGTCAGTTGATGACATGGTTGATGCCGCCCTTGCAGGTCTTGACCAGGGGGAATTCGTCACTATTCCTTCCCTCCCAGATAGCGAGCAATGGGATGCCTATGAAAGCGCACGTCAAGCTCTGATTCCCAACCTGTCCCGCGCAGTGCCAGCTAGTCGCTATACAACCAGATATAACCAAGTTTCCTACGCCTGATCGTTGGACTTTTGGGGAAGGATACAACGGCTGCTCCTCAACAATCACAGGATTCATCATGAAAAAACTCGAAGGAAAAGTGGCTCTGGTTACGGGTGGCAGCGAAGGCATCGGTCTTACCACTGCCAAGCACTTTGTCGCTGAAGGTGCGTATGTCTTCATTACAGGTCGTCGCCAAGCTGAACTAGACGCTGCCGTAAATGCGATCGGTAAAAATGTCAGGGGTGTTCAGAGTGATGTTTCCAAACTGGCGGATCTCGATCGGGTGTTTGCCACGATCGAGCAAGAGCAAGGACACCTTGATGTTGTCTTCGCCAATGCAGGCGTTGGTGAATTTGTTCCACTCGGCTCCATCACAGAGGAACACTTTGATACAACGTTCAATATCAACGTTAAAGGGTTGTTATTTACTGTGCAGAAGGCACTGCCGCTGCTGTCGGAAGGGGCTTCCATTATCTTGAACGCCTCTATCGCTTCGATGACAGGTATTCCAGCCCTCAGTGTCTATAGTGCGACCAAAGCCGCTGTGCGATCGTTTGCTCGCTCTTGGATACTTGACCTGAAAGAACATCAGGTTCGAGTGAATGCTATTAGTCCTGGGGTGATTCCGACTTCGAGTTACTATCGCTTGGGATTAAGTGACGAGCAGTTTCCAGTCAGTGCTATTCCACTGGGACGAGTTGGTACAACCGATGATATTGCGAAAGCGGTCGTTTTTCTAGCGTCTGATGACAGCAGTTTTGTCAACGGGATTGAACTGTTTGTCGATGGTGGAATGGCGCAGATTTGACGGGCTGTAAGGCGCTCTCGCCCCGAAGAACACCGATGTTGAGCAAGAAAACACAAGAGATCAGACGTTATCTGAAACCATCAATTATAGATCTACCAATTCAGGAGTTGAACAATGAAGTCATCCTCAACGATGCACGCTCTGATTGTAGATGATTTTCAAACTGCGACCTTTCGGACGACTGAAATTCCCCGCCCAGAACCCACTACAAATCAAGTTTTAGTGCGGATCAAAGCGAGTGGTGTCAACCCGCTCGACAGCAAAATTCGTACTGGGAAAGCGCCTCATGCAAAACCTGTCTTTCCTGCCGTTTTAGGAATTGATTTGGCTGGAATCGTTGAAGCAGTGGGATCAGATGTTACCGCATTTCAGGTTGGCGATGAGCTTTATGGAATGACGGGCGGAGTTGGCGGATTGCAAGGCTCATTGGCTGAGTTTGCGGCGGTCGATGCTGACTTGCTTGCCAAAAAACCGACTAACCTCACCCTGCGGGAAGCCGCTGCCTTACCCCTAGTATTTCTGACCGCGTGGGAAGGACTGGTAGATCGAGCGAATGTCTGCGAGGGTCAGAAAGTCCTGATAATGGGCGGTTCTGGCGGTGTGGGTCATGTTGCTGTGCAGATTGCCAGAGCGCGGGGTGCCAAAGTGTTTGCGACAGCTTCCACAGCAAAACATGACATGGTGCGACAACTGGGTGCCGTACCCATCGACTATCGCAGTACATCGATCGCGCAGATTGTACAAACCTTTACCGATGGTCAAGGCTTTGATGTGGTCTACGACTCGGTGGGCGGCTCCACATTGGATGATGCGTTTCAAGCCGTGCGCGATTATGGTCACGTCGTCAGTAACTACGGCTGGGGAACCCATTCTCTGTTGCCCATCTCGCGCAAGGCTGCAACGTACTCAGGCGTGTTCGTGCTTCTGCCACTCTTGACGGGCAAAGGTCGCGCTCATCATGGCGAGATTCTGCGTCAGGCGACCCAATTAGCAGAAGCCAATCAGTTGCGTCCCGTCGTTGACCCTCGCCATTTCACATTAGAAACAGCGCTGTCTGCCCACGAAGCAGTAGAGCAGGGCACGGCTGTCACCAAAATCGTGATCAATTTGTAACCCCTTACAGGGCTGGATGCTCTACCGCTAGAGCCTGTAAAAGCACAAAACTTGAGCAAACCAGGTTAATTAAAATGACTCACTATAACTACATTGTGATTGGGGCTGGTTCAGCAGGCTGCGTGGTCGCTAACCGTCTGACAGAAGACAGCGAAACAACGGTGTTACTCCTCGAAGCGGGTAATCCCGATCCGAAACCAGAAATTGAAATCCCGTCAGAATGCTTGAAATTACTCGGTTCTGAGGTGGATTGGAGCTATTTCTCTGAACCGGAACCCTATCTCAACAATCGCAAAATCTTTTGTCCCCGTGGCAAGGTTTTGGGGGGTAGCAGTTCGATTAATTTCATGATTTATATCCGAGGGAATCCCCACGATTATGACCATTGGCAAGCATTAGGAAATCCCGGTTGGAGTTACTCGGATGTATTGCCCTACTTCAAGAAATCGGAGCATCAGCAACGGGGAGCCTCTGAATATCATGGAGTGGATGGAGAGTTAAGCGTCACTGATATTGCGACTCCGGCTGTAACGTCTCAATGCTTTGTCGATAGCGCGATCGCAATGGGTTATGAAAATAATCCTGACTTCAACGATCGTCAACAAGAAGGGGCAGGGCTTTATCAGTTAACCGTCAAAGAAGGGAAGCGCCACAGTGCAGCAGCAGCATTCCTTGTGCCGATTCTCCAACGTCCTAATTTGACCATCACGACAGGTGCATTAGTGACCCGGTTGTTGTTTGAGGGCGATCGCACCGTTGGCGTGGAATACCGCCACGAAGGCACACTACATCAGGTTTATGTCAATCAGGAAGTGATTGTCAGTGCAGGTGCATTCGACTCGCCCAAACTCTTGTTGCTTTCGGGTATTGGTGATGCCGAACATCTGCAAGCATTGGGCATTCCGATCGTAGTAGATCTACCAGGAGTCGGTCAAAATCTCCGAGACCACGTTCTCGCTCCGATTACCTATCAAGCAACGGAGGATGTTCACCCTGTCGGTACCAGTAGCGGGATCGCTGAAGCGGGATTGTACTTTCATAGTCAGAATAACTCAGCTATTGTACCCGATTTACAGTGTTTCTCAGGCCCGATTTTGTGGGCCCCCCCCGGTTCTAACCGATTTGGTACAGGATTCTTTGGGGTTGCTTCTTTGACCCACCCTGAAAACATTGGCAGTATCAATTTGCGTTCATCCGATCCTCAAGACCCACCTCTGATTCGGTTTAATTATCTGCAAAGTGAAACCGATGTCCAAAAACTGGTCGAAGGAATTAAAGTGTTGCGCCAAATCTTTGGAGCCCATTCCTTTGATCAGTTTCGACGAGAGGAACTGGCTCCTGGTCTTGATGTGCAGAGTGATGAGGCGCTTGCCGCTTACGTCCGAGATGCTTGCGATACGATGTACCATCCGGTCGGCACCTGCAAAATGGGTACTGACTCAATGGCGGTCGTTGACCCTGAACTACGGGTACATGGAATAGATGGCTTGCGTGTCGTCGATGCCTCTATCATGCCAACTCTGACAACAGGCAATACGAATGCACCCACTATTATGATTGGCGAAAAAGCAGCGGATTTAATTAAAGCCAGTCGGACTCGCCGAACCCTGATGACCCGGTACAACGTGCAAAATCCAGAACACCTGGAGTATTTGGCAGTAGGCAATTGAGCCAAGCTCACACTTCGCGACCGCGACAATTGGTAGGAGTAAAGGATCTGTACTAACCCGCAAAGCAACTCTTTAGCACGGGCAAAAACTCAATCAACTTACAAAGGAGAAACCTCTCATGCCTTACATTACTGTTGGTCAAGAAAACACTGCAAACATTGATATCTACTACGAAGATCTGGGAACAGGGCAACCTGTTGTACTCATTCACGGATTTCCGTTGAGCGGTCATTCTTGGGAGAAGCAGGTATTAGTTCTGCTGAACGCAGGATATCGGGTGATCACCTACGATCGCCGAGGATTTGGGAACTCCAGTCAACCCTCCTTTGGCTATGACTACGATACCTTTGCTGCCGATCTCAATACCCTTATGACCCAGCTTGACTTGCAAAATACCGTGTTGGTTGGCTTCTCAATGGGAACAGGTGAAGTCACCCGCTATCTGGGTAAATACGGCTCAGAACGGGTGCAAAAAGTGGTGCTAATGGCTCCCGTTCCCCCATTTTTGTTAAAGACGGATGACAATCCAGAAGGCGTTGACCAAAGCGTTTTCGATGGCATTATGAAAGCCATTGTGGAAGACCGCCCTGCCTATCTTTCCGCATTTTTCAGAGATTTTTTCAATGTCGATGTATTGCTGGGAGACCGCATCAGCCAGGAAGCGATTCAAGCGAATTGGAATGTGGCAGCCGATGCCTCTGCGAAGGGTACCTTGGATTGTGTGTCCTCCTGGTTAACCGATTTCCGCGATGATCTACCCCGCATTGATGTGCCGACTCTAATCATTCATGGAGATAGCGATCGCATCCTGCCCTTTGAATCTACAGCAGCAAGACTGCCACAGCTAATTAAAAACAGCCGATTGGTCGTAATTCCTGGTGGCTCCCATGCCATCAACTGGACTCATGCCGATCTGGTTAATCCTGCATTGCTTAACTTCCTCTAATTTTTGGAGATGCCTAATCTAGGCGTAGCCCACTGCAAGTATCACTTGCGGTAAACATACTTCCCCTCGGAGGTTTCAGTGAACAATGACCGTAAACACCGTTTATTATTTGTCCCTCCTTCAACCCAGGATCATCAACAGGGTACGTTAAGAGCCGCCGTGATACTGGTGATGTATGGAGATTATCAATGTCAAGAAAGTGCGGATGTTTATCGGTTACTGAAAGTCATTGGGCAACAACTAAGTAGGGCGTTGGGAGAGGATTATTTGTGCTTGATTTTCCGTCATTTTCCACAGATCCAAATTCATTCTCAAGCTCTACGTGCGGCTGAAGCGGCTGAAGCGGCTGCTGTCCAAGGTCAGTTTTGGCAAATACATGACATTTTGTTTATCCATCAACAACAGTTAGCAGATGGTTATTTAGTAGAGTATGCCAACGATGTAGGACTCGATATCTCCCAATTTCTGCAAGATATGTTTAACCATATACATCTTGAGCGCATCAATCAAGATATCGAAAGTGGTATCCACAGCGGAATAACGGCTCCCCCAGCTTTGTTTATTAATGGGATTCGGTATAGTGATCGCTGGAATTTCGCTCCGTTGATAACAGCCATTACTACTGCAAATAATTGACCTCAAAGATGAGTTCCTGGAGTAATTTTATGACCAAATATCGCACAGTTTTGATCGATGGTTTAGATATCTTTTACCGAGAAGCTGGCTCCGGTAGTAATCCCACAATTCTGCTGTTGCATGGCTTCCCCACATCCTCTCATATGTTTCGCAATCTGATTCCCGCACTTAGCGATCGCTTCCATTTAGTTGCACTTGATTATCCGGGCTACGGGAACAGTTCTATGCCAACGGTGCATGAGTTTGACTATACGTTCGATCGTCTAGCGCAGATTGTGGAGAAATTTATTATCGCCATCGATCTCCAGCGTTATAGCCTGTATGTCATGGATTATGGTGCGCCCATTGGCTTTCGGATTGCAGCTAAAGCTCCAGAGCGAGTGGAAGCATTGATTGTCCAAAACGGGAATGCCTATGAAGAAGGTATACGCGGCGAATTTTGGAATCCGGTTAAAGCGTATTGGCAAGACCCTTCTCCTGAGAATGCCGATAAGCTCAGATCCTTTTTAACACGGGAAATGACAAAGTGGCAGTACACCCAGGGCGCAAGCGATCTTGAGAAGATCAGCCCGGACAACTGGAATATCGATCAATCCCTACTGGATCGCCCCGGTAACGATGAGATTCAACTCGCGCTGTTTTATAGCTATGGCACTAATCCACCGTTATATCCGCAATGGCAGGAGTATTTCCGCAAATATCAACCCCCTACCCTGATTGTCTGGGGTAAGAACGACCCTATCTTTCCCCCCGAAGGTGCTTATCCCTACAAGCGCGACCTGCAAACCCTTGAGTTTCATTTACTCGATACAGGGCATTTTGCCCTGGAAGAAGAAGGAAATGCGATCGCTAACGATATCATTCGCTTTATGACAAAAAGTGGATATACCGGGCAATAACAAAGCATATAAGGAACTCACTTCAAAACAAGCAATCTCCAACAAATTTACTAACTCCCACAGCAGCTATGCAAAGAAGAACCCGTTTTGAAAGTAAAGGTCTTCATTGTTCCGTCACCTTTTATACTCCGGATCAAATCGGATCTGGCGATCGCTATCCCGCAATTGTTATGGCTCATGGAATTGGCTTGACCAAAGAGATGGGGCTACCTGAGTTCGCTGAGTTATTCGTTCAAGCTGGGTTCGTCGTCACGCTGTTCGATTATCGCTACCTTGGTGCTAGTGAGGGAGAACCTCGTGGGCAAATTATCCCTACCGAGCAGCAGGAAGACTACCGCAATGCCATCACTTGGACTCAACTACAAAGCGAAGTTGACCCGGAGCGCATAGGTGTTTGGGGCTTTTCTTATAGCGGCGGTCACGCGCTGCATTTAGCCGCATTTGATCGGCGTGTGAAAGTGATCGTGGCACAAATGCCTACAGTGAGTGGGTTTCTTAACTCGCGCCGCCAGACCTCCCCAATAGAACTCGAAGAACTCACGAAATTGCTTTCACAAGACCGGGTAAAACGTTATCAAACCGGAGAATTAGGCTACTTCCCGTTAGTTGCTCCACCCGGTAAACCCAGCTTGCTACCGACACCCGACGCTTTCGATTGGGTTGAATCGGCTAAGAGTGCCAGCGAAGGAAGATGGGAGAATCGACTCACCTTTGAATCGGTTGAACACTGTCTTTATTACGAACCGATTCCTCACATAGAGGCAATCTTTCCCACCCCGCTATGCCTGATTGTTGGCGAGAAGGATTTTCTTGCACCTGCCGACTTAGCCGCCGCTGTCTATGCGCGGGCGATGGAGCCAAAGTCTCTCACAATCTTGAAAGGCGGACACTTTGATGCCTTCCAGGGAGCGGGCTTCGAGATTGCAAGTACAACTGCCTTGAGATGGTTCGAGAAATATTTGAAATAAACCTGAAGCACCTGTTTTGTAACAGAGTTGTGCCTTCGGATGAATGTAGATTCCAACTTAAGTTGGAATCACCCTACCATCTTTAGATTGACTAATTCATCACTCATTCTATTGAGTAAAACTATCAACCTTGAGTGGACGACAAGTTCGAGTCAATTTCCTATATTGAATTCCTACAAACACCAATAGCAAATCAGTTACAAAATTCAAGTTTGCTGGATACGGGATATTGCATATCGAAGCTTTGCTACTAACCCTAAGAATTTTCAGGAGATAGATGATGACTCAGAGAACATGGCTCATTACTGGTGCTTCACGGGGCTTGGGTGCCGAGATTGCGAAAGCAGTTTTGGCAGCAGGTGACAAATTAATTGCCACTGCCCGCAATCAGGCTGATTTGCAACAATTCGCAACCAGTAAAGACGTATTAACACTGAGCATGGATGTAACTGATGAAAATCAAGTGAAAGCAGCGATCGCCACAAGTCTAGAAAAATTTGGACAAATCGATGTGTTGGTCAACAATGCTGGATTCGGTTTGCTAGGAGCTGTCGAAGAGTGCAGTGCCGAAGAGGTTGAGAGCGTTTATCGCACCAATGTCTTTGGGCTGCTGAATGTCACCCGTGCTGTGCTACCTAGTATGCGTCAGCACCGATCTGGACACATCATTAATTTATCGTCGATCGGTGGCTATCGCTCCTCCCCAGGATGGGGCATCTATGGCTCAACTAAGTTTGCCGTCGAAGGCATTACCGAAGCTCTGCATGGGGAGTTAGCCCCGTTGGGGATTCACGCGACGGTGGTTGAGCCAGGATACTTCCGCACCGGTTTTCTCGATAACAGTTCGCTACGTCCGAGTGCAGTGCAAATCCCTGATTATGCCCAGACGGTCGGGAAAATCCGTGACGTGGCGACTGAACTTAACTACCAACAGCCAGGAGATCCGACTAAGCTCGCCCCAGCCCTCTTGGAGATTGTCAACACAGACGAACCACCTCTGCGGTTACCTCTAGGCACAGATACACTTCAGACAATAGCCGAGAAGAATGCTTACGTCGAGCAAGAGACGGCAAAATGGCGAACTCTAGCTGAGTCTACCGATTTCAGATAAGGAGTGGAAGACTCAGCCATGAAAAGGCAGCCTAATCTCTGGTGTTTTTGATTGCAGAAATACTGATAGTTCGGGCTGTCTGATGTTTCGATTCGATAACAAAGACAAAATAGCGTTTTCTACACAAACTTAATCCAGAAAGAGGATTTATGAAAAAAGACACCATCACTCCCCACCATAAATTACTAATTAGCTTTGGATTAATTGGCTTTGGTTTGATGATAGCCACTGCAGCACCTGTGTCTAGTGCTAAAGCCGAGCCAAAGCAAGCAGAGATTCGCCAGATTGTGCAATCTAATGAGAGTCAGAATAAAGAAATAGTACGCGAAGGCTTTGCCAAATGGGCAAATAACACTGGTAGTTTCTTCGATCTGCTGGCTGATGATGTGGAATGGACGATTACAGGCAGAAGTCCAATTTCCAAAACCTACACCAGCCGCCAGCAATTTTTGGAGGAAGCCATAGTACCAATTAACGAGCGATTGAGCGTCAGAATAGTACCCAGTGTCCGAGGTATTTATGCCGAAGGTGACACGGTAATTGCCTTATGGGATGGAACAGCTACAGCCAAAGACGGCAAACCCTATACCAACACCTATTCCTGGTATATGACCATGAAAAACGGGCGTATTGTCAAGGTAGTCGCATTCTTCGATACCATTGAGCTTACCGATCTGTGGCAACGCATTCCTGTAAGTAAAAAGAATTGACAAACTATTGAAGTTCAAGACGATCGCCAACATTTTGAAAACGAAGCAATAATGCGGTGGAAATGACACCAATCGCAACACCCTTTGGACGGCATTCCACCGCTGCCGAGGTAGTAGAAGGAATCGATCGCTCTGGCTAAGCTCCTGAGCGTAGAGAATATAGCTTTTTCTAGACTTAAATCATCTAAACATTCAATCATCTAGACATCCAGATGTTTTAGCTATAAAATTTAGGTGCTGAACTCAGGATTAAACCTACGATCGTAACAGTCGCCTCATTCAAGGGCGGAGTCGAAAAGACTACCACAGCGCTGCATTTGGCGGCTTACTTGCAAAGCAAAGCGCCCGCTTTGTTGGTAGATGGCGACCTTAACCGCAGCGCTTTGGATTGGGCTGCGCGGTTTCTTGCCGTTCCAAGTAGATATGACGGATGACAACCGTTAAAACCCATACTAAGAATTGATTGTGCTATAGTAGCACACACAGGCATACCTTAAAAAAAATAGCGTCGCTTACAGTATGCCTTTAAAGCACAGTAACGGCATACTCCGGTCAGCATCTTTTCCATCCCGAACCAGAGCCAATGGCAACCAAGAACATCAGAATTGTGGGCTATTTGCCACCCGACTACCACCAAAAGTTGCGCGACTACATGGTAGAGCAATCTCTAACGGAAAGTGCAGCGCTCGCCAAAATCATCAAGCAATTCTTTGAAGCAGTCCCAGCGCTCACGGCCGAAACGGTAGCTTCCGAAACCAGGGAAACTTTCGCCCAACTGCGCTCGGAAATTGCCGATTTACATGGGCGAGTCGCAGCTTTGGAAACAGCAGAAATTCAACGCCAATTCAATAAAACTTCTCCCCAAAACTTTGGAGCAGAACAGCCCCAAATAACACTGCGCCCCCTGAAAGCTGCTGACCTAGCAAAACGGTTGGGAGTAAGTGCCGAAACTATTGAAAGTGCTGCTGCTAAAGGCAGCAGTTCCTTTGTTGAATGGAGCAAACGGCGAGATCCTGGTTCAAGAGCATGGCACAAAAAGGGCAACTTTTACCATCCGAATCCACATTGAGGTAGAACGATGTAGCTGCTTTGATTTGTGGGAAGCTCCACCGCCTCCAATCATCTGCAACCGAGCGCTACGTTGTTATCGTTAATTAGCCGAGCCAACCCGCCCTATAACTCGCTCAATACGACATCATTTTAAACGTTCAATCATTCAAATGTCTAGACATTTAGATGATTAAAGGATAAAGTTGAGTTAATCAATGTATCGGTACACCTATGATCGTGACAATCGCCTCATTCAAGGGCGGAGTCGGCAAGACAACTACAGCACTGCATTTAGCAGCTTATCTGCAAACCAAAGCGCCCACGCTTTTGGTAGACGGCGACCTCAACCGCAGTGCTTTGGATTGGGCTGCGCGGGGTTCCCTCCCGTTCAAAGTGGTGGATGAAAAGCAAGGAGTTCGCTTTGCCAGAGATTACGAGCACATCGTGATAGACACGCCGGCCAGACCCGACCCCGACGAACTCAAAACTGTAGCAGAAGGTTGTGACTTGCTGATTTTGCCGAGTTCCCCCGATGCGATGGCCCTCACCGCGATGGTGCAAATGGTGGAAGCTCTGCATTCCCTAAAATCGAATTACCGCATTTTGCTCACCCTCATCCCACCTGCTCCTAGCAAAGTCGGGATAGAGTCTCGGAGAACGATCGAGAAAGCTCAGTTGCCGATATTTAAAGCTGAGATCAGGCGACTAGCAGTATTTCAAAAAGCAGCGCTGGCAGGGGTTCCCGTAAATGCTGTCAAAGATGCCTACGCCAAAGCTGCTTGGGGTTGTTATGCCGCTGTCGGCAAGGAGATACTCCCATGAGCCGCTTTGATGATTTGTTAAAGGCCAAGAAACTAAAACCTGGGGAACCTGACCTCGAACCTGCACCTGCTCCGGCGTTACCCAAAAGCAAAGACCCAAACTTTGTCAGGGCTACGGTTTACCTGCCCAAACAAATGCACCGCGACCTCAAATCTGCTGCCGCACAGTCAGGTGAAGAAATCAGCGAGCTGGTTGAAAAGTCCGTCGCTCAATACCTCCAGCAACTTAGCGCTAAACCAAACACTTAAGCATTTGAACAGTCAAACATTCAAATGTTCAAATGTTGCGAGTTTCTTCTCGTATTGGCAGCAGTTACCTTTTCCATCAATCGCTGCATTCCTTGAGTTCGTGTACTGTTGGGTGCGTATGTTGGTAAGCTGGCACTGAACTCGTAAGGGAGCGGTGCAGCATGAAGAAAATATGGCAGTTGGGGGCGATCGCTCTGATGGTGGGGATGATGGCTGGCTGCAATCTGACATCAGCCCCGCCATCTTCACGAACGCCTGTTTCTCCTCAACCAAGAGTGCAGAAACCCACAACACCACCGATCGCTTCGGCAACCAACAACCGTAACTTACTCCTGGGCAATCCCAGCAATGCCGTTCCCAGTGTTGCCAGCAACATCGACAACTACTTGATGGTGAAACCGCAGTACGTGCTTTCGTACAACAGTAAGACTAAGACCCCTAACTGGGTTTCGTGGCAGCTCAACAAATCTTGGATTGGAGCAGTCGATCGCCAAGACAACTTCCGTCCTGATGATTCCCTCCCCGCGACTTGGTACAAAGTCCGAGCAACAGATTACACGGGAAGTGGCTATGACCGGGGACACATTGCACCCAGTGCCGATAGAACTCGCAACGAACCCGACAACAGCAGCACATTCCTGATGACCAATATGATGCCGCAAGTACCAGAAGTTAACAGAGGCGTGTGGGGTGACTTGGAAGAGTATTGCCGGGAATTGGTGGCACAGGGCAAGGAACTTTACATCGTAGCGGGGCCCGTGGGGAGGAAAGGCAGCATCGGCAGAAAGGAGAAAATTGCAGTGCCGGCTAGGAATTGGAAAGTTATTGTGGTTCTCAACCAACAAGGATTGGGGATGCAGGGAATTACAGCCGACACTAGGACGATCGCCGTGATGATGCCCAACGATGCCAGCGTCAAGGGGAAAGGATGGAAAAGCTTTCGAGTTTCCGTGGCAAGAATTGAACGCGAGACGGGGCTGAATTTCTTGTCTAATGTCCCACCACAGATTCAGCAGGTGATTGAAAGCAAAGTGGATGGTCAGTAAAAAAGGGATAGAACTTACTTTTTTGCTTGAGACTTTTAACCAAATGCATTAACATTGGCCATTAGCAATCCGTAAGAAAGGATGAATAGAATAAACTTGATTAGCCAGTTAATCCTGAAATTATATTTTCTGTCAAGGTAAGACCAGAGGGGAGGAAAAACAATTAGGAACATAAGAAAGGAAGCTATGATACCCATCTGGAATGGCTTGCCCTCTGTGTAAGAGAAAAATAATAAAATTCCTAGCATACCAAAACTGTAAAGAGAAGCAAGCCAACTAAATAATGTGCCGATCGTGCTCATATTACAACGTCTGTTCCTGACTCTAATGGTTACTATAACTCAATGATTAACAAACAATCATAGTTTACCAGTCTGTTGCAATCAAGTCTCCACCAACTTCGTTGACAGCCCCGCCAATCCGCCACAGTCCGTCACTCCAATGATGTAGACATCAATCTCAATGCTGCCGACTCGGTAAACCTGCAACTGTGATAGATTCTGCTTAAGTGTGTTCACCAAGTTCTGAAACCGCTGCACTGTTTGCCGTTCCTCCTGGTCGTGCCAATCTTCTTCTTGGGTGGCGATCGCAAAGAAGTCGTCCACACTTACTATTTCTACGGGAGCATCGGGTGGATGTTCGGTGAGTTGCAGAAGTTTCGCTGGAGTGAGTTCTCCCTGAGTCTGCCAGTGAATGACCTCAAAGGGGGCATCGGTTTCGCTGAGGAAGAGTAAGCCTTTGGAAGCTTGTGTGAGTTGGGTGGCGATCGAGTCTGTCATGGTGGCGGTGGTTTTAAATGAGTTTGATGCTAGCAAATTGCATTGAGAGTGAACTAACCTGACGGTCAACTGGGTACAGTTAGACCGCAGGCTTCTTTTTCCTTTTTGTTAAAGGCTTTTTTGAGTGACGGAGTTCCCCCGCCACTTTCGTAATTCAGACCAATCTTTCTTATGAGTTTGGCTGAGTTTTCGTCTCGATCTAATGATTCTCCACACTGACAAGAATGCCACCGCTCCGATAATTCTTTCGGTACTTTGTTGAGGCAGTTCCAGCAATGTTGGGAAGTTCCTTTTGGGTCAATAAACAAAACGCTTTTGCCTAGCTTCCAAGCGACATACTTGAGGACGTTAGTAAATTGCCCATGAGCAGCATCAAGCATGGATTTATTCAAACCGCTTTTAGCCGACTGACCGTTGGGCAAATAAACCAAATTACCGTTCTCAGTATCAGTCTTGGGTTTGGCGCGTCTAGTCAGATTTTTGACACTCAAGTCTTCAACAACTAAAACATCACACTTACCGAACAGCTCATGTGCCGTTTTGAATTGGAAATCCAATCTGGCTCTGGCAACGAATTGATGGAGTCTGGAAACCTTATCCTTGATAATTTTCCAAGGCTTAGAACCCTTGACTTTTTTGGCTAATTTCGCTTGAAGCCTTGCCAGTTTTGGGGCTGACTTTCTCAAGAATCTAGGATTCTCAACTCTTTCGCCATTGGAAAGATAGGCGTAATTTGTTATTCCTAAGTCGATACCAAGAGTGTTTTTGTCAGTCGGTTGAATTTCTGCAACCGTTACGGGAACCGTCTTATCTTCTAGCGTCAATGCAATATACCACCCATCCGCTTCTCTGATGACTGTACCCGTCTTAACTTTAAAACCAGTTGGTATTGGACGATGGAAAACCATCGGCACTTGACCTATTTTCGCGAGGTCAATACAAATCCTGTTTTGCTCATCCTTGATAATATCTAAATTGCCTAACTGAGGATAAGTGAAGGATTTGTAGTAGTGAAGCCCCTTAAATCTGGGCTTGCCTCTACGATTGCCATTTTTATCGGGCGTGGTGAAGTTTGAGAAGGAAGTTTCAACTCTGTTGACCACATCTTGCAAAACCTGAGAATCCAACACTTTGTAATCAGGAAACAGTTTTTTTGTGTTTTTCAAGTCAGCAAGTTGTATTGTCTGCCACTGTACATATCCGCCTTCAATGTTTGAGAAAACATCACCTTTTTTAGTCAAAGGATTGCCTGATTCATCCTTTTTCCTGCCATCCCTAGTTTGGACTCTCGTCAAAGGAATATTTCGATAAATCTCCTCAACGGGGACTATCGAAACAATCAAGGGACAAGCGTTTATGGGTGTTCTCGTGGTTTCCCACCACCTGAATCTTTCGCCTAATCGGTAGTTGTACTGCCGCCGACAAAGTTCTAGGTGAGTCACAATCGTTGTTGATTGAGCTTTCGTGGGTTTGAGGCGGTATTTGTAAGTGAGTTGCATTTCTAAACTTCCTGTTTTCGACCTTTGAATAGTATAGTTTATGTGCGTCCAAAATGCCACCCCAAAAATTATTATTTCAACACTTGGAAAAAGCATCTAAAATCAAGATGTTCCCGAAGATTGATTCGTGATAGGCGAGATTAATTGTTGGTTTCCGTTCCTCCACCCAACGCTTCTGGACATCACGCTCGGTAATTTAGTCGGGGTACTTCGCGAGCGCTCAGATTAATCCCCTCTAAATATACCGAGGGACTTCCCGGCTGGGAGTTAAAGAAAAAATACGAATGCCCTAATCTTCAGATGTTTCCTGGTTCACCGCTTTCACTTGCAGCATCCCGCGCCCTATCCTTTCGAGTAATTCCGATCGGGAAATGTTTAGAGAATCTGCGATCGCATCTATGCCATTCACCGCAGTTGGCGTAATGGAAACCGTAATGCGCGTCTTCATTTCGTTGTATTCGGTCAGCGGTTGCCCTTTTTTTCTCATTTTTTTCTCGTATGCCTTATTTATTTAAGTCATACTCCGTAAATATTGAATAAGTATGACATATAAATTATAATATAGTTTAATCTAAAAGCAAATGCCTGTAACGGCTACTTTCTCAGGGTCAACGTTACAGGCAATGCGCTCACACGTTCAAATGGAGCAACTGTTATTATGACGCACATTATCCGCGCTATCGAAGATGGCGTAGAGTTTTTTACCGTTGAGGCAACGGGCGAGTCGGGGATGAGTTATTCTGGGCTAGCAAATTTGTCGGGGGTCAATCAATCCTCAATTTCTCGATTGATTTCCGACCTTATGCACAAAAAGGCTCCCAAGCGACTACAAGCTTGGATTGGTAAAGAGATATATTTATCTCTAACTACCGTAAAAAGAGGCGGAAAAATTAAGATTGTCCAAATGGATTTAGCTTTGGATATAGTCAGGCATTTTTATTCAGAAGGAAAGTGTACACCGCCTGGTTGTAAATTAATAAGTATGCCACTATTGAGCGGTAGTTTACCAGAGTTGCAAAGTAAAAACCAAAAGCGCAAAAAGTCTATAAAAGGGCTTGAACGTAAGTGCCAAGAAAAATTAGCTACTGAACTTACAGGCGAAACCGAAGTGCCTACACCAGCAGGCAATATTGATGTCCTGACTCCCACGGAAGTAATTGAGATAAAACATATCCTTGGATGGAAGCAAGCAATAGGGCAAATCTTAGTTTATGGGAAATATTATCCAAGTCACAAAAAAAGGATTCATTTGTTCGGAGAAACCAAAGAAGCATACCTTAGATTAATTCAGAGCCATACTGATGATTTAGAAATAATGGTTACATGGGAACCATAGCTAATTTGCTATGCTTATCTACGATAAAGCGACTACAAGCTTGGATAGACAAGGATTTGCACCTTATGCAGGAATACACCAAACGGGGCGGGAAAGTGAAAATTCTCCGCTCTGACTTCTGCACTGCTGTAATTAAGCACTACGCCTTTGAGGGAAACGAGGTTGCTGAGTACAGCCTTGAGAAGTTCGCTGATATTGGGATGCGTTCTTGGATTCAAACGGTTACGGGTTGGCAACCGCAACAAAACAAAGCTTTAGCCGAATGGGAAATCGCTCGACTAGCAGGCAAGCAAACACGGCGCAGGCTCACAGATGCCATCAAAAGCTACATCGATCGCCATCCCGAACTCTCTGAAAACAGCCGTAAATGGCTTTACGTCAATGCCAGTCAACGAGTAACTTTAGTTGTGTTCGGACGCAAAGCCAAAAAATTAGCTGACGACTTGGGCGTTACTCCTGATAACCTACGAGATGCGCTGACTCCCGATGAATTGATTTTGCTTCAGGAAGTAGAGGATACGGCAGTGCGACTGATTGATATTCAGGATATGCACCCAGATGATGCCATCCAACAAACTGCTGAAAGATTACTCATTCAAGTGCAATCAAGGGCTTTGAAACTCAAATAAGTCCTCTAATTCCGGTTAAATGCTGGGGTAATAAACTGCAATTTAATTGCTACAACAACTTGGATAGAGTTTACTTTCTGTCCAAGTTTTTCCGTGTCATCCGTTCTAGCGCGTCTTATTTACAAACCGCTTTAATAACACTCAACTCTGCTGGGTCACTAACTTTTACAGCTACGGGATATGCACCACCTGTTAGAGTGTCTGGGGAATAGGTTGTAATTTGCTTGTTGTTTTTATCATAGATGTCAATATTCAATATACTACGGACTTTGGTTTCACAGTTTACAGAATTTAAAATTAATAACGAAGAAGCTCCTTTAGGTGCAAAACAAGTAGTTTTACCACTGGCACGACCGCCACAGCGTGATTCATTTATAGCAAAATCGTAAGGGCAAGGGCATCTTTCTCCGTGATAAGGACGGCGTAGAGGCATTTCGCGATTATTGACCGCTACCTGGGGAAATATCCTTGCTGAAGTATAAAACTTTTGCGGTTTACTGGAGCTTAGGGAGGCAATGTCTAAATAATTGGCTATTTGGTCTTTATCTGTAATTATTTTGACCCATCTTGGTTTCTGCTGGGCTATTGAATAAGTATTGCTAGTCAATAAACACAACCACACACCAAACACGGTTAAACTAATTCTGAGTTGAAGCATTTTATCTGCATAAAGAAAGAAAGAGATTTAGCAAGCACCTACTTGCAGTATATAGGAATCTCTCGACAAAAAATATTTATTGGGAAAGTGGTTGGCATTGAGAAATCAACAGCAATAGGAGTTGCACTTGGTACCACTCCAGAAAAAAAGATGAGGTTTCCATCAAAGTAATTGAGGTAATGGTTGAGATATCACACATACGCTATCGATCCCCCTCAATTTCCTTCAACCTCCATGACCAACTCATACACCCGTAAACTCGGATGTTCGCCCATCAGCCGCCACCCATATCCTTCAACCGTTGGTGTAGGTCGCACTCCTTGGCGGTACAGAAAGATTGGCTCATTTCTCATCAATGCGGTGAATATCTCCCGCTCTCCGTCTTTGCCATCATCCCAGATTAGGTGAGCTTTGCCGAGGTAGCCAGCGTGCATCAAACTAGCAAAGAGCCATTCCATCAAAGCTTGCTGCTGTTCGTGGGTCAGCGTAGATTCACCGTAGGTGTCGATTATGGGTATTTTGGATTTGGGCTTGAGTGATGCGATGAGGGCGGTGGCGAGGTTGAGGTACTTTTTCATTAGTCGGTGGAGATGGGTCTACTTCTTAGTATGCGATCGCTGTGACTTAGAAGCGAAGCCTAATTATGGTTGAAAATAATCCTCCAACTCGGTTAATTTTTTATCTCTAACCAATTAGAGTTGGAGTATACTTTTTTAGTCCAGATACAATAGCATTTTTATACTCTGTAGACAACAATCTTAAAATTTGTTGTTGGTATCCTCCAGATATTAAACCAAAACAATGCGAAATTAGAGAAGGTAAACCTTTATTATTGTAAAGGAGAAGAGCTTTCGTATAATCCTTCGATTCAATAACGCTTTTGTACAAGCTCAAGTTATTCTCGTAAATTTCATGAGGATCAATAGAAGCTACTAAACCCTCAAAAGTGTTTACGAAGGAAGTTTTTTCTCTACATTTTTTTTTATTAAACCTATTTAATTTGAATTCAATTTCTGATGCAGAACGTTGGGCTGTTTGATATTCTATATCTTTTTCTAGTTGATTAATAACAAAGTTGGCAACTTGCTGACAAATATCGAGCGGGTTACGACCGAGAACAATAGCAACTACTTCTAATAGTTCAGGGACACACAGAATATTCTCGACTTCAGCTACGTTCAATGGAAGTATATTAGATTTTTTCCAAGAATCAATCTGATCTTGATGTCTGTAGTCCATATCAATAATACCAAAAGCTTCAACATGATGAAGGGCTGAGTTGTCTCGCATAGCTTTAGTTGCTTCAATTATTTTCTCACAGCCACCACGAGGCATTATCAAAAATTCTGGATATACCGCTTCATAAATTTTGTAATCTAAACCCCCTTTATCACTTTCGACGAAGATAACTTTTTTCCTGCTTCCTAAAATCTCTAATAAAACTGGTTCTGGTAAAGCTTCAGTTTTTGGGACTTCATCCCAGTTCCATTGGTTCCCATCATAACTTTTGAGCCATAGTTTTTGAGCGCCTACTCTAGAAGCAGCAAAATCAATGTCATGCGTAATATAAACAAACAGGCAGTTAGGTTGTGCTTCCTCAATTTTTGACCAAAGTTTGCTCATTAAGGATTTATGAAGATGAATTTCAGGTTCATCTACAATTACAATCGAATCAGGCGGTACGCACAGGCATTGCGCCATTAAATAGAGAGCTACCCGTTCTCCATCGCTCATTTCTCTGCCCTGATAGACATCATTGCCAGAAATTAAAACATTAATTTTGCCATCTTCAATAACGAGTTCTCTATGAGGTAAAATATTCTTCCAAATACTCAGTAAGATTTCATCAGGAGAACTCGGTAGTTCAGGACGCTCATTCTTATCTTCGCGCTCCATTTCTCTAACACGTTTAGCTAGTTGGCTATCTCTTTGATATTTTTTAGCAAAAAGGAGAGCAAGCGCTTTTTCATAGTCATTTAGGGGAAGCGTTACACTCAAATTAGGGCGCTGACCACCTGACCATCTGTGAACCATTTTTGTTTGAAGTGGCCCCCCCCAATTTTTGGAATCTTGGCTAGTACCCAACCGTAATTCCTTTTCAGCTTGCTCTAAGCTCTTCAATTGCACGTATTCCGGGAAATCCAGTGATTTTTGCGCTGAAATCCTGTGAACTTTCTCAGGATTCGACTGATTCTGCTCTATCCACAAACCAAGCCTGCTTTTTCCAGCACCATTAGCTCCTATGATTACCACTGGCTCGCAGCAAACTAAAATTTCAGGTTGACTGTTTGTCTGTTTAGGAGGAAGTATTAATTCTTGCTTCAACATTCCAAATAAAATAAATAGGTAAGTTAATTGCTAAGTTAGATATATTAACGCAATTGTTCCTAAATTTAACAGTGTGATTTTTATGGGTTTCACTTACCGAATGGTTGTCCCCACCACTGCCAGCATTCTTTGTTGAAAGGCGATCGCCACTTGTAGATAAGTTCCGACTCTACCTGTAACCGATGCTTTCGATTAGTCGATGCTCCGTACCAAAATGCTATGGCTACACTCACATTCAGGGAATAACGCCGATGCAGTTCGATGTAGTTGGCAATATAGCTGTGACAATCGTGGCTCATCCATCGTTGTTTGGGGGTGCGGTCAGTTTCTCCTATATACAGCACCAAGGGGAGTTCGTTATCGATAACGAAGTAGAGGCAAGTGCGATCGCCCCAATCCGGTTTCTCACAAAATGAGAGATTGTGTAATTCCAGGGCAAAGGGGTCGATGCTATCAGCATTACAGGGATTGGGTGCGAGCTCGAATAGACTTCCCTGTTGCGGTTGGTCAGCACCTTGAGATTGTTGGTGTTCCAAAATGCGCTGTTTCCAGGAATGGAGAGCCTCAGAACTCATCGTTAACTTAGGGGATTTCGGGGTTCTGGGTTTGGATTTAAATTCAGGGAAAAGTTCTAGTTGTTCTGGCACGGATTCAAAAGATTGTTGAACGATTGATGTTATGAGAAAGATGATAGTTAACGCAACTAATGCTACATTACTTTTTCCATCTCCACAGCCGCTAAACGAGCTTGGAGTACGAGCAAGTTTACCGGGTCTATGCCGATACTAAAGGTCATTAATTTCAGGTCTTTGGGAATGTATCTACTTAACTGATTCTCCACTTGGCTAGAACATACCACTAAATCAAATCCTTGAAGTCCTGCCACATTGTTTTGAACGCATTCTAGGGTAACGGCTTGGGATTCTACGTGATGCACGTTATAGTCAATAATTTGCTTCATTGCTTCACTGCTGCTTTGTTCCACGCACACAAACAACACCTTGGCATTGCGGGGTAGGGATGAGATGCAACTCAGTAACTGCATATCGGGTTGCACTTCAATGCCTATCACTTCCTTATTGGGGTCGGCTATCTGAGCTACATCCCACAGGTTTTTGATGGTCGTTACTATTAAATCTGCAGATAAAAGTTGTGATAAGGCGTGTGGTTCTTTAGCTTCCAAGTGCGCCCAAGGAATCGATACCATACCTAATCCCGTTACCAATTCCAGACGCGCACTGATATCGATACTATCAGGATAGAAGTTCACGAATGCTACATTTACTTGATGGCGCTCTACAAGCACTGCTTGAGCGTATGCTGCACCAGAAAACTCGGCTACGCTTAACCCGTATTGGGATGCCGAACGAAAAGCTTGTGCGAGTAAGTCGTAGAAGTTTGTGCGGGCAACCATCTGTCTCACCAACGGAGAGTCAGCAACAACTGTTCTTTTACCTCTGGTGCCTGCGAGGTATCCCGCATTAATCAGTTCGTTATACACCAAAGCGACAGTGGTGTGATTGACTCCTAAATACTTGGCTAAATGGATGATAGGCGGTAAAGGTTGATTCGGCTTGAGATGACCCCGCACAATCAATAACTTAATTTGTTGAATGATTTGAACACTAATAGTAATAGGCGCTGCCGTATCCACGACTATTAGCGGTAAAACTGGGTCTGTCATACAAGTTGGCATAATTTTTTCTCATATTATTGATTCATACTTTACCCATTAGGAGCCACTACTCGAAGACAGAGTGTGGCTAATAATTCTCTGCCACCTGGTACCCTAATTTACGTTAAACATCCATAACCTACCGACATACACTCCGTTGAGCCATAGGGGTTGGGAATGACGCTCTATGATGCGCCCATCCCTGAGTTGCACTTTTTCATTAATCTCTAGGTGCGTTTGCTCGTAAATTTCCGTCATATCCTTCAAGAACAATTGCGGATTATCAAATTGCTCGGATACAAACTCTAAGGCGAGTTGGTCTGATAGCGACCGCACGATAACTTCGGGTAGTTGCCAAATTCTCAGCAAACTGGGAGTGACTCCTACCATTTGCCGATTGTTGTTGACGATTAATATACCCGCATTCTCTTGATGTTGTAGTCGGTCTGAAATTGACAGCATCAGAAATTCTCAACTAACAAATCTTTACTTTCTCACTCCCCATTGTTGGCAATCCAGGAGTCTAGCTTTTGAATTAGCCTAGCGCATTGTATCACACCTTTGATAGGGGTGTACCGCAAAAATACTGATTGACTCATATTATAATACTGATGTACCATATAATGCACTTATTGTATTGCCATAATCTCTAAAGAGGGGATTCCAAAATGAAGTGGTTATTGGATTTGGGAGCCAAGTACCGCCAGAATCTACGTTCTGGAGCTTTTTACCAGCAGCTAATTGCAGCAGAGCATCCCGATGATGTGCGGGGTTGGGTCAGGCAACTCTATTATCAATCAAGTGATTTTACTGCGGCACTGGCGATGCGCTATACAATGTGCCGAGACTTTCGGTATCAAGGATGCTTTGCACACCATGCCACAGAAGAAGTAGACCACGCTTCACTGCTACTCGATTGGATGTACAAACATGAATTCTTACAACCGACAGAAAACCCGACTTCCATCGTTCCTACCCTAGAAACGCAGTTGGTGAGTGCCTACTGTTTCAGGTCGGTGTTGCGAGAATCATACGAGCATCAAGTCATTGCCATGAATCTCATTTCTGAGGGTGTGAGTTTCGATTTCTTTTCTGCGGTCATTCCCGTGTTCACCCGCTTGGGATTCAAAACAAACCGTTATTGGACGATACACCGTGAAATCGACCAAGAGCATTTGGCAATGGGAATTGACCTCATCCCCCAGTGTGATGAAGATTCCGCATTAGGAAAAGAGCAAAACTTAAGTGCCAAATACTTTGCTAAACTTATTCACAGTTAAGCACCGAGAGGAAGTGTCATGTTTGCTGTCAAGCGGGCGCTAAAATTAAATAACAAGGAAGCGACGTTGATGGCAAAACACGCAGGATTCCGGCGCGTAGTTTTCAATTTTGGGTTGAGCCTGCGAACTCAAATGTACAGTGAGGGGAAATTTACCGACTCGAAGGTACTCAACGAAGTCAAGAAGGTTCTCACCAATCACGTCAAGAAAACGTCGGAATTTGCTTGGATGAACCAGTTGTCTAGCCGAGTTTATCAAAACGCTTTGATTGACTTAAAAGATGCTTTTAGTCGATATCGTTCGGGGAAAGCAGGTCATCCGAAGTTCGCCAGCCGCCGAGACGGTCAATCTTTTACGGTTGATTCATCTAACGGTAAAGTTTTGTTAGTCGCTGGTAGCACTATCAAGATTCCTACGTTGGGAACTTTTCGACTTTTTGAGCCGTTAGAATGTGGTTTTATTTCTCAAACTTTCACGATTTCAAAAGAAGGAAATCGCTGGTTTGTTTCTTTCTGCATTGATGCAGAACGTCTCCCGGTTCAGCAGTCTGAAGGTTCTGTAGGAATTGACATCGGCATCAAGTCATTTGCTACACTGTCAACCCAGCAGGTTTTTGATGCACCAAAACCGTTGAAGCAAGCGAAAACCAAGCTTGCTACCTTGCAGCGCAAAGCATCTAAACAGGTAAAAGGCTCTCGAAACCAGCGCAAAACCTACAACAAAATTAGTCAGCTCCATGCACGAGTCGCTCGTATTCGCTTAGACTTCCTTCACAAGTTAACAACTTACCTAGCTAAAACTTTCAAGCTAATTAAGATTGAGAACTTGAATGTTCAAGGAATGATGGCGAATCATAAGTTAGCTGGAGCAATATCTGACCTTGGATTTTACGAATTCAAACGTCAGCTCGACTACAAATGCCAAATGTATGGAGCTAGTTTAGTGCTAGTAGACCAGTGGTTCCCTAGTACGAAAACTTGCTCAAATTGTGGCAACAAAAAAGATATGCCACTAAGCGTTCGGACTTTCGACTGTCCTGCTTGTGGCATATCTTTAGATCGGGATTTTAATGCAAGTTTAAATATTTTAAACTGGGAACCCTCGGCTTGAGGGGGATAGCCTACTTACCTTGGGATTAGTCGTCTACCCAACAGCGTAGGAAGTGAACTCGAATTGTGTCTAAAAATGATTTTAGACAAGTTTAGATAAGTTTCACGAAGCAGTACAGCCGCATTGCTTATGAAACTAGCGTGCTGTATGGTCGGATGCTGGATTCTTGGTGTACCGCCAATCAGGGCAATCAGGAAAAACCTTCACTTGCCCAATTAGTGGCAGCAAGTAGATAGGAACCGCCCTATGAAACAGCAGGTTAATAATAGTGGCGATACTCACACAGCGTCACCATTTTCAGTATCACAGGGCGTTCCTGCAAGTTGACTTTCCTAAAAATTGATCGCGCTAACCTTGTTCTTCGATTCTCTCAAGCGCCTTGCCACTAACAGCATGGCTTGGTTTTCTTCAGTCTCGTCTTTGAGTTCGGACAGAGCACGTTCAATCCTTAAGAGCGGGTGCTCTTCTCTCTCCCTTTTCTTCCTCTCCAAGTCATTTTGAGAGGTGATGATGCTAACCACCTGGGCGCACTCGCTGCGCGGGCGCAACCGGGCAATCACCTCCATGCACCGCCACAGCAAGTCGCTGCTGAGATCCTGCTTTCCCTGCCGCACTTTGCTCCAAGTCTGCCGCGCTATACCGCTTTGTTGAGCTAATTCTGTGCCGTGAATGTCCGCCTGTTCTTCACAAAGCCACCTCAATAAAGGTGATACGGGTTCAGTCATTGTAAATATTTATTACATATCTGTCGCTTATGGGTGACAGAGGGGATAATTTGTCAATGATTGGCGAATCGATTGACTCATAGAATAACTCAAAGTTAGCACATCGGCCACGCAGAAAAGAACACGGGTTCCAAAAAAACAAACCCTCCTTGAAAGGAAGAGGGCTCAAAAATTATTAATAAGGAATTCCATCATGACAGATTCTTCGGAAAACAGCAACACCCCAGCTAAAGATGGCAGTTTGTTGAGATTTTGGGAGCAGGAGGTGTTGCCTCGACTCACTGCCGACTTGGTGTACGACCATCCATCGCATCAATTCCAACGAAGCAGTCAGAAGTGGCGGGGAGGTAGTCCGTTTCGCAAAAGCAAGTCGGGAACTTCGTTTGCCGTGTGGCCTGATACTCTCCGCTTCTACGATGCGGGATGCGAGTTTGCAGGCGACCCCATTGCCTACATCCACAGCATTAAGGTGAATCGGTGGGAGCATCCCAAGGGCATTGATTGGGTAGAAGCGCTGCGGGAAGCAGCTTCGAGGGTAGGAGTCACGCTGCCCGAACGCGAACACACTCCCAGGGAAATCGAAGTAGCAACGAAGTGGGAAGCGCGCCGGGGGATATTGGCTGCGGTGTACGCTCAATGTCGGGATTGGCTGTGGAGCGAGGCGGGTACGAGCGCTCTCAACCACTTGATTGCGGAAAGGGGCATGAGTCGAGAAGCGATCGCCGAGTTGGGATTGGGCTACTACCTGAGCAAGGATGAAGTTGCAGCAGTGCTCAAAGAACAGAACCACAGCTTAGAGATTGCTGAAGAAGTGGGCGTGTTGACCCGCAAGTGGGAAGGATATGTTACTTTTCCCTGGCATACGGCATTGGGTCAACCGCTTACGGTGTACGGTCACTGTCCCACAAAACCCCTGCCCCTCAAAAAGCATCACCGGGGGTGGAAGGGCGAAAGGGATGCGGGCTATCGAGCTTGGGGAAAACTCTCGGAAGCTCAGAAGATAGAGCAACCTTGGCTCGAACCAACCATGCCTAAGAAATACGCTTGCTGGAATCCCAAGGATGAGGAGGGGGCGTGGCTGGCAACAAAGGAATCGCCGCTTTACTTTGATAGAGCTTTGGCGGCGGGTCACAAAGAAGTGGTTGTAGTGGAAGGAGTCACGGATGCAGCGGTGGCTCAAGCATTGGGAGATAGCCGAGTTGTGGCTTGTGTAGCTGCTAGCTTGTCGGGAGAACAGGTGCAATCACTACGGCGATTGGGTATCGAGAGAGCGATTATTTGCCTCGACCCGGATAGCGCGGGGGATAAGGGTATCGAAAGCTGCATTAAATCTTTGTTGTTGGCAGGGATTGCACCCTATGTAGCTCCCCGATTGCCTGTGGGTGAAGATGGTGACGGCGACCCAGATAAATTCATTACCCGCAACGGCATCGATGCTTGGCTGCAACATACTCACTTGACAAAAGCTCAACACGGCTTGAGGTGGAAAGCTCAACAAATAACTCGCTTATCGGGAAACACCGATGCGGATAAGCAAGCAGTGCTCCTAGAAGCGACTAAGTGGGCAACCAATATTAAGGATGCAGTGGCACTCAACATATTCTATTGGCCAACCATTGGTGAAACTCTGGGAAATTCCCCACCCCCCTGGTTGTTGGAGTTTGGTAAAGAATTGGGTGCGGGTCAGGATAATTCAGAGCAAGTTACCAAGTGTCCCGACCGCAAGCGAGATGCGTTTTATCGAAATCTCTGCGACAAGTTGGGTCTTGACTTCAATTACTACACCAGGGGGCGCACTTTCGATGACTTTGCGGTGAGGAAGGTATTCGGAACGCATTACAAAGCCATCAACAGCGCCATGTATCAGTACACCGGGGCGGGGTGGTGGCAACGCCAGGACGAGAAGCGCTGCGAACACATGATTGCAACGTGCAGCGAAAAGGTGTTCAAACTCCATCAAGTGAGCAAGTGGGAATGGGAAGAAACATTCCCCTTTTCTAGTGAAGGCTGCACCAACTCCGCATTCAAGTACGCCATGAAGCGCCTTTACCTAGAACCTCCCCCCAATCGACACTTTAGAGCATTTAAGAATGGCACCGTGGATATGAGAACGGGAGAACTCCTGCCCCACGACCCCGCTCACTATCTCACTTCTGCCATTGAATCGGATTACGTGCGCGATCGCCCCTGCCCCGATGTTTTCCTCAATTTCATCACCTCCGCTTTTGGTGAAGACCAATTGGAAGCAGTGAGAGCCTACACTTCGATGCTCATCGACCCTACTGCACCCTATGGCAAGTTCGTGCACATCATCGGGCCTTCGGGTTCGGGTAAGGGAACTCTGCTCAGACTCTGGGGTGAAATCTTTGGGTTGGAGGATTCGCACTCCGGTGACTTTGCAGAATTGAGCAATCCCGAATCGCGGCACCAACACCTAACCGGTAAATCTTTGTACACCATTCCCGACACCGGGGGCTACATCACGGGGATTCGTCCGTTTTATGAATTGGTGGATAACGGTCAACTTTCGGGTCGCAGCCTTTATTCATCCTGCGGATACCCAAAAGAATGGAACTGCCGATTTGTGGTCGCTTCCGTTAATCACCTCCAAATCGAGAATGCAGGTGATGGGTGGGATAGGCGGTGTTTGCCACTCTTATCCAAAGAGCGGGAAGGATTGGAAGACCCCTATCTGCGCCATAAACTCTCTGCCGTGAAAGCGGATATCGTATCCTGGGCGCTGGCAATGCCCAGAGTTGAACGCGATGCCTTGCTAATCAAACCTTCCACTAACAACCGCATCCGCCTTGCCAAAATCGATGCCGCTACCTACGGCGACCCGATACGCAGCTTCATTGATTTGTGCTTGCGACCGACTGATGCTCCTTCCACCATCCAAAACCACGAACTCCATAGTTGGTTCATTGCTTATTGCAAAGCACATGGTTACTCGGACAACCGGGGCATGAGCAAGTTCATCGCTCATCTCAAAACAGTAATCCCCCAGCACCACGTACCCAGACACCGCCAAGATGGCGAGCTACACCCTGCTCACTGGACTCACATGACTCTGTTACCGGGTGTCATGGTCGATGTTTCACTCACTGAGGATGCTTCTAACGGCTACCAAGGTAAACCCAACCCACAACACCCCGAACCTGAGTGGCGGTGTGCCAAATTCCTCTGCTCTGAAGGGGGTTTATTAGCTTTTGAAACATGGAGCGATCGAAGCTCGATGAGGGCGATTACCCTACACATCCCAAATGATCAGGGCAGATCAATCTACCCTGATCCGCAAGAAACCACGCAAACTCAATGGTTTGAAGCGAGTGATCAGGGTGATCAGGGTACTATTCCCTTAAAAAATGAAGGGGTGGGGGATGTTCCTAAGCAACAAGACACCCCCTCTAAAAAAATAGGTGAGGAGTTGTCCTCTACCCCGATCGCCCCGTTCACTTCTACTCAAACCCATACACCACAAGGAAACCAGGGAGTGATCAGGGCTGATCAAAGTACATCGATTGTCACCGATTACCCCGATCGTTTGCTCAACATTGATGAATGGGTATCAAAGCTTTCAGAAGTAGCCAACCGAAATGGCACAACCTATGAAGCGGTGAAGGGATTGGGCGTACCGAATCACCAGCGCTCTGAAATCTTTGCTGCATTGACACCGGGAGTGAAAGACCGACTCAAAGGATTGAGGGAAGAGTTCGAGAGGCGGATTTCCCAAGATATCGAGAAGTGGAAGAAGGCAATAAAAACTTGGTTGGCTTTAGATGTAGATGCCCTAAACCATCAATGGCAACAGTTTGATTTATGGAGCCAGTGTTTGTTGGGTATCAGTAACTGGGTTGAAAGAATTGATAAATCGGGATTATTTGACTTAGGAGCATCGGTGTACGCCCAAGCACTTGAATTAGCTAGTGAAACATCTGAGGTTGTGGTGGATTTAGAAGTAACAAATCCCGAACTAGAAATCACAAACTCTGAACCCAAACAACTCACTTTGTTACCAGATGCTCAACCGCCTTCAGAGCATCAAAGCAGATTTGCACCAGAATCGGAGGATTGGTTTTAGCTATGAATAAACAATGCCCGAATTGCGCTTCCCTTGATATTTACCGCCGTCATCCCCATAGTTTAGAGGTTGGCTGCGACAACTGCCATCACCGATGGCAAGCAAAGCAAGTTTTAGCTCCAATTCTTCGGGATAAGTTCTGGCTCAGCAAACCATTGAAAGGCTGGCATTATGTCGAAGTGTGGCGCTCGTCAAGCAATCACAAGAAGTTCGCTTATCGGTTGGCTTATAGTGCTTCCCTTTTTGGTGAGTTAAAAGGTGAATTCGATACACCAAGATTCGCTTTAGAAGCGGGAATCCAGGAGGCTAAGGGATTATTAGCACCCGCTAACTCACCAATTTAAGAAGCCCAATAGTGACTCCGAAAAAGGAGAAGCGAAGATGATGCGAACGCTTTCACTATTCAGCGGCATAGGTGGTTTTGAGTTAGCTGCTGCTGCCCTAAATTGTTTCACAGTCGAACAGTTAGTAGAAATCGATGAGGATGCTCAATATGTACTCCGACAGCACTATCCCCACATCCCGATTCACAGCGACATCCGAACTTTTAGCACTTCCCCAGGACACTACGATTGCATCTGGGGAGGCTTCCCCTGCACCGGTACGAGCAATGCCGGAAAGCGGGGAGGATTGGCTCATCCAGAATCAAGTTTGTGGTGGCAAATGCTCAGAATTATCCTCGAAGCTCGACCCAGCTTTGTGGTTGTTGAAAATCCAGAAGGCTTGCTCGTCCGAGGAGGTAGAGAAGTCGTTGCCTCTCTCCGAATGGCAGGATATTGTGTCACAGACCCGCTCCTCCTATCGGCAAAGGAAATTGGAGCTGGACACCAAAGAAACCGAGTCTTTATCATCGCTTACCTTCAGAACTTTGCACAGCAGCAATACGAGCACCAATTCCAGACCGGCTGGGCTAACGAAGTGCGAACAATCGCTCAGGAAGCTCGGCATCATTTCCCCATCCCATTATTTATCCACGATGGGAATGGAGTTGATATTCGGATTCCCCCTGGGCTGGACAGATTGCCTTGCCACCAAAGCATCACCCTCTCCCACTTTGGAGTCAAGAGTAAAACTAAAGGTAGAATCAGAGCCAGGTACCTCTTTGCCAAAACAGTCATGCCCGGACAAGCTTACATTGCCCTCAAACGGGTGCAACATCTTGCCAAAGCCTTCGGCATCATCGATTGAGAACACCACCGAGTTTGCTTTATCGGGATTGGGTATTAGCTTTTGGAAAACGCTGCACTGTCTTACCCATAAAACGGTGACACGTCGAAGTTGGAAAGACAGCCACGCCCAGAAATTTATCAATGCTTTTGAGCAGAATAAGCTAATCAAAGCTTTGGATAAAGATATCCGCTATGGAGGCAAACAAATTGGGTGGTGTCGGTTGCTTTGCGCTCCCTACAAAGAGCAACTTGCAGCCATGCTTTATGAAGATTTGGAGGCTGAGGGGGGAATGTGTGCATCAGTCACAGAGTTTATCCAACGCTACTTTAAAGGCAACAGCAGTCAGGAAGTTTGGGTAATACGCTTTGGATTTATTGAACTAGATCGACTCGCACAAACTCCGACTTCGGAAGCTTTTGGTGTATCCTCCGACTCTGAAACTAAAGCTAATAGCAATTCTGACCTCACTTCGCTAGCCGAGAGTATACACCAAGCTCAATTAACTCCTGTAATTGCATCTTTAGACTCTGACAGCACTACTAATAGCAACTTACCCCGCAGTCCACGAAACAATAGTATACACCAAGCCTCATTACCTTCCCTTGGTGTATACTCAGTAATCCAGAATACAGCTAGCAGCAACTTGGGTATTACTCTATCAACTTTGAGTATACACCAAGCCTCATCAAACCATCACACGGTTCCTAGTTTATCCCAAAACAGCAGCAAGCAAGCTAATACTAACACTCCAATCTCTTTGCCAGATAAGAGTATACACCAAAGCTCAACATCTAGTCTTGGTGTATACCCCAGTGAGGGCAATCAAAGTGACAGCTATGCAACCCACGATTCACTACCAGAGAGTATACACCAAGCTCCTGTAGTTCAGGGTGGTAGTGGCTTAGTCTATAGCTTTTGGAAGGGAGAAAGCATGGTTAACCACTACCGCTACAAGGTTAAAGCAGAGGGCAAGTGGAAGGTAAAGAGTGTCTACATTCCTGTGGGCAAACTCCCCAAAGTAAGGGCAGCCATTACCAATAACTTAGGAGTAACTGCGATAGTTACTGAGGTACTAGGTCGGCAACTGTGATTGATTACTCTGTCTTTTTCAAACCATGCGGTAGCTCTTTCTTTGAACTCTCTTAGTTTTTGATTTCTCTCTAATTTTTTCACCATCAACCTTTGCTTCAATCCGCATCTTTCTCTATTCGTAGGTGCGGAGAGTATTTCTGCGTTCGATGCCCCCCATACAAACGAGGGGTCTTACCCCTGATTTTAAGTAACAAGGCGATCGGGGCATAACGGGGGGTCTTACCCCTGATATTACCCTGATCAGCTAACATACCACGCTAAATCAATACTTTGAGCAATAACAAGGCGATCGGGGTATATTGTGGGGTCTTACCCCTTATTCTACCCTGATCGCTCCAAACACAACGCAAAATCAAAGGTTTGAAGTGTGTGATCAGGGTGATCAGGGTGATCGGGGTACTACTCCCCAAAAATATAAAGGGGTGGGGGTAGTTCTCAAATAACAAGACACCCCCTTAAAAAAAAAGGGTAGGAGTGCCCGATCGCCCCGATCACCCTGATCGCCCCCATTGCTTTTGCTCAAACCCCTACGCATCAAGGAAACAAGAGAGCGATCGGGGTTCTTCAGAGGGTCTGACCCCTCGTTACAGTCCGATCGCTGGTAATGAATCTGTGGATGGCTAGTGAAGCTCGGAGAATGCTCGGAGAATACTGGGTGGAGCCACAACTGTGAAGGGAAGAGGTGCGATTCCCGAGCAGGATTCAACAATTCCCACTGGAGAAGCAGTGCCAGTATCGAAGCGTGGGGACTCGGTTTGAAGTGGCAACAGCAGGGAGTTTTGGTGTATACTTCGATTCGACCGATTAAGTTAATAGTAACTCTGACGTTAATTAGCAACAAAAAAGTATACACCAAACCTGATAGTACCCTTTGGTGTATACTCTGCTTCTCTAATTCCAACTGATAGCAACTATTTCATTACTTTGTTAAACTAGAGTACATCAAGTTTTATTGTCAGGCTGTGTTGTATGCTCTCATTCTTTCAATCAAACTCACACTAATTTTTCGATAGCCTTGGCTTTTGCTGTCAATCCAAAACGCGCTGTATCGTCCATATTCCGTGAACGAACCTGACGGTAAACGGATTACCGTTAGACCGCAGGCTTCTTTTTCCTTTTTTTTAAAGGCTTTTTTGAGTGACGGAGTTCCCCCGCCACTTTCGTAACTCAAACCAATCTTTTTTATAAGTTTGGCTGAATTTTCATCTCGATCCAAAGACTCCCCGCACAGACAGGAATGCCAGCGTTCCGATAATCCTTTCGGCACTTTGTTGAGGCTGTTCCAACAGTGCTGAGAAGTGCCTTTTGGGTCAACAAACAAAATGCTTTTACCCAATTTCCAAGCGACATATTTTAGGACGATCGCGAATTGCCCATGAGCCGCATCAAGCATGGATTTATTCAAGCCACTTTTAGCTGACTGACCGTTCGGCAAATAAACCAAATTACCATTTTCAACATCAGTCTTGGGTTTGGCACGTCTAGTTAAATTTTTGCCACTCAAGTCTTCAACAACTAAAACATCACATTTGCTAAATAACTCATGTGCAGTTTTAAATTGAAAATCTAATCTAGCTCTAGCTACGAAATGTCGCTCAGTCGAGCCGCATAGTTCACGGCGAAGCCTTCCTTTCCCCTCCCCAAATAATCAGCTTTTTCTACCCTTCCCCTTCCTCTTCCCTTCCTTTTTCCACCCTTCCCCTTCCCCCTCCCTCTCTTGCAAACCTTTTAAGAGATGAAAAACTGATAAATTCCGAGCGCATAGAACCAGATTTAAGGTTAAGGAAAGTGGCAAACCTCCGCAAGTCATTCGTCAAAGTGAGACGGAATAAATAGTCAGCAATAATGGAGGCCATCGCCTGATTAATTGTGAGACTCTGAGCGTTAATAGTGGATAACTCAGCACAAGATAAATGGGGTTCTGCCAGTTCTTCAGGCTGGAATTCTATCAAATTGGGGCACTGCCAAATAGGAGAGGGTAGGGCTCCCATAATGCCTGTTTTCTCAAATTGATCTAGGTGAGTAATTAACCCCTCAGCATAATTATGACTACCTAGTAGAATTTGACCGCTATCAAAGTTATTGCCAGCATCAAGATACCAGATTCTTGGAATATCAGAGTGGCGGTTACTTTCTAGTGTTTTGCCGAGGGAACGACGAGCCGCACTATTGTCAACGCAGCCAGTGATAATTACCAAATCATTCCAGTATGATTTTACCAATTTGGGGTCAAAATAGTCAGGAATTGCACTAATTTCTAGCCCCCAGGTAAGATTGTAACGCAAAGCAAGAGTAGCGGCTTTATTCAATCCGAGTTCAGATTGACAAAATCTCTGCCTTCCCAAGTTTTTCCCTTCCACAATATCGGGATCTACAAAGGTAATATTGACATTTTTCCCAACTTGTTTGAAAACATAAGCTAATCGTGCTAAACTTTCAGCTACATAAGAGCCAGTGCCGCCACAGCCAACGAGCCATAAGTGAAGGTGAGAGTAATCTTTGAGGAGGAGAGGTGTGGAATTTGCGTACTCAAAGTCGAGGTTTAAGGGAGTTTTGGTAAGCATCGGTGATAAAATATGGCAGAGCAAATACAGAACTAGCTTTAATTAAGCTATAGTGTCCGAAAATTCCGATTCTGACTAAAATCTCAGGATTTAAAGTATTAACTTTACCCAAGACTGCATAGAGTCTAAACCCGCGCTCGTCAGCATCATCTGTGCTGCTAAAGAAAGCAGGCAATTCTGCGTGAGAGTGGCACTCAATTAAAGCAGTTGAGTAGGATGAATTGTCAAAAGGCTGGCAGCTCGTTCGTGTAGTCAATTGGACTGGAATTGTCAGTTGCCATTGATTACTGTCAAGGGATAGGTGAAATAAAATCTCTGTGAGATTGCCACTGCTATCTTTGGTGAATACAGCTTTTGTCAAT
>NZ_JAUBUJ010000191.1:0-6701 GCF_036705405.1 Microcoleus sp. B13-B6 | reverse complement strand
TACGGATATGGGTTGATTTACATTCTGGGCATTGCATAAATTATTCCTCCTATTCATACTCTAACTCAGCAACGCCAAACTGCTTCGGTTCAATTCGAGCAAAGAAGGAGACTAAATGTATCATGAGAAGGAATTCCATTCGGCAGTTTCAGGAAACCTCTTAGCCATTCATATTTAGCTTTTCCATAGAGTTCTATTGCTCCCCATCCATCCGCACCGCTGATGACAGCTAGAATCGCAATGGCTACAATATCTATTAGTAAATGCTCTTTACTTCTTTCTATTCTTGGATCGGTCAATTTCTCAAAATGGTTTAAAAAACTAACGTTCAATAAGTCTGTCGGATTCGATACACCTATTGTTTTTTGTTGGGAAGTTAAAGTCGCAGTAAACCCTTTCGCCATCGATCGCACCTATGAATTACGCACTTGATTTAGCTAAATACTTAATCTTATCATGTTTTAGGTTGAAATTAAGATGCGTTTACCCTGCCACCCCTACCCGATTCTTTTGAAGCACTGCACAGGCAAAATCAACCATTTCTCGGTTGATTCCACTGTACTGTTTAGAACGATCGAACTCAAATCCCGTAAAGTCAAGGCTTGTAAACGTCGTCGGTAGTTTTGCCATTGCTACTCATTGGTAAATAGTGCTGCTAAGCTACTTACCAAGATACACTATTTACCACTATTGGTAAATACATTATTAAAAAGTCATAAGAGAAATAGAAGAATTTAGGAGGCAATGCGCTCGGCAATAACCTGGAGGACAACAGCAAGCTCTTCCTTTGAAATAGTACGAACTTGCTTTACAAGTTCTTGTAATAGGCTAGCTGTAGCTGTCCGCTGTCCAGCCAGGACTTGCTTAAATTCTTCAAGAGTTTCACCTCGGAACTGAGCGATGCGTTCAAGATTTTCTACATCGGGAATTCCTTCAAGATTTTCCCAAGCTTTAATGGTGGGATGAGTTACCTTAAGCAATCGGGCAAAGGCTCGGTAAGAGCGATCGGCACGCATTTGTTGAATTATTTCAGCAAATCTTTTCCTGGTAATATCATCCATCCGATATTTCTGAGATTGCCTCTGGCTATGGTTTTCAGAGTTTTCAGAGGTTTCAGAATCGTTTTGGGAAGAATTTTGGGAATCGTTTTGGGAAGAATTTTGATGGTTCTGACAGTTTTTGTGGCAGTCACTCGGAAGATTGTCCACCTGAGCATTTGACTGGGAAACTCCGGTTTCCTTATTTGGATAATGGCCGTCCAAAAAACAAAATATGATCTGAGATGGGGTATCCATATTGGTTAATATTGTATTATGGTAAATACGCCTGGTAAGAGTTACCAAGCCTATTCGCAGGTACAAGGCACAGAGCACAGAACACAGAGCAGAGGGAAAGGTAGAGCAGCAAACTCAAGCTAGTAATAGCTTAAGCCATAGCAAACATTGAGTTACCACCTTAGTTTGTTTTGATCTGTTCAGGATTCTCAATCACCACACCCTTAAATGCTTTGCGGTCTTAGCCTGTCCTGACATGGAAACAGGTACTACGTCCGCCTTACTTTAGCGTAACAACTCCTTACCTACATTAGCAAAGCTCCTTCATTCTCCTTTGAGCTTGGCATATTTTGCAATGCTTGGCATTTTGCGATGCACGGACAATGCACGGGCAACCCTAACGCGCAGTCAGGAAAGTTTAAGCGTGGACGGCTACCAATCTTTTACCCACTATTTCTTTATATGACAGAATCAGTAAGCTCAACAGTGCTAACTGTGTTAGCGGATACCAACAATTTGCCAGAGAAAGCAAAAAAGACTAAGCACACTTTAACGATTTCTTCAGAAATTGACCACAAAGTTCGTGTTTTCGCAGCGCACAAAAGAATTAGTGTGGGTTCTTTAGTGGAAGCAGCTTTAATTCTTTATTTCTCTCAGAATATCTCTCAACACAATACTGAAACTTAAGTATTAGAGAGGTTCTGATGACCATAAACGGATGGTGCCGGACTAATTACCACAAAGATGGTAAACGTCGTTTTGCCAAATTAACGGACGGCTTCTGCTGTGAATGCCTAGCCGATCGACTTGCTACAGCAACTACTGAATCAGTCGCTGAATCAGTCGCTGAACCCGTCGCTGAATCTAAACAATCACAGCAGCGAAAGAAGGAAATAGCTAATCGAAGAAAAATCACTTGTCTCGAACAGAAAATTAGTGATTTGGAGGTAGAACGCAACCATCTAAATTCAGAGATTAACCGTCTGCGATTGAAATTGCAGACTCTTATCAACTCCTTCAACCAATCGGAAGTTGAAAAATCAGGGATAAAATCAGGAGCAAAGACGTGAACAATAAAATAGTGATCGATCGTGAATTAGCCGAAAAACATCTCAAATATCTAGGATATGCACCGGGTGAAGCCTATTTGAGATTTTTCTTTCATTCCACAGACGATCGTAAGAAAAAAGATAAAGGACGCAAACTCTCTGGCTTAGACTACCAACGAATCGAACAATATCAAACAGATGGGCGCGGTGTCTATGTAGTCGTCAATGGAGCTGGTGGCACTGGTCACAGTGATGCTGACATCAAACAGTGCTGCGGTATTTTCTGTGAATGGGATAATATCCCGTTAGCTGAACAATTTGAAAAATGGAGTGAAGTAGGATTTGTAGAACCGACATTCACCATATTTAGCGGTGACAAGTCCATGCAACCGTATTGGTTGTTCGAGGAGCCTATTACACCGGAACAGTGGCGCGAACTGCAAGTGATTCTCATCGAGATAATGGGAGCTGATGAGAGTAATAAAAATCCTAGTAGGGTGTTTCGCTTAGCAGGGGGTTGGCACATCAAACCCGATCGCCCACCAATCAAATCAGAAATAGTTTCTGACTCCGGCATCCGGTACAGCTACAATGATTTGCGGGAACGTCTTATTAGATTATTGGCAGAACTTGAGCAAAGGAGAAAGGAGGAAAAAGAGCAGAATCAGCAGAACTTACTCGATTTATTAGCAAATTCTCAGAGACCGATAAGCAGTGAAAATACTGCTAACGGTACAGGAAATGCTGCTACTTCAACAGCGACACTTATCAAATTAACAGAAACTCTTCCCGCGCCAACAACCCAAAAGATAAAATTCAAAGATATTAAGGTTCCGGTGTCGATCGCCATACCCTTGGATTCCGCCTTGGGGAAAGCCAAAGTTTATCTGAATGGAGTCGAGACTCAAAGAAATACGTCGATGGCAATGCTTGCCAGAGATTTATTGGGAGTTCAGACAGAATTTCAGCGACTTGGACAAGCTACTGATGACGATGCTTATACATTGTTTATGGATGCTTGTCGGCGCTGCTCATCTGGTGGCGGATGGGACGAGGATGAGTGGCAGCAGGTATGGGATTCGGCTGTTAAATCGAACCCGATATCCTCTATCAAACACTATATTCCTGATGGAGTAGAAAACTGCATCAAGGGCGTATACTGGCGCTTTCTCAAAAGTCAGCGACCCTTTGATTTAGATTTATTACCTGAGTCTGCTTCTATTCCTGTTGCTGATTCTGTTCCTGATTCTGTTGCTGATTCTGTTCCTGATTCTGTTGCTGAGTTAGAAAATCCAAAAGCATCGGCTTTTAGCATTTTGAATTCTGATGACAAGATGATTCAGGATTACAAAAAGTTGAATAGACATTTTGGGAAGCGGATCAGGCTAAACACACTCAGCAAACGAATCGAAATAGATGGGAAACCAGTATCTCTCGATCGAGTCCGTCTTCAACTCGCCATCCGACACGGAGTATTAGTCCGCTCCAGTAGGGAAGATATCCAAGACATTCTCACAGAAATAGCCGTGGAAAATCAATACTCACCTATTCAAGAGTATCTGAATTCTCTCCCAGTGGCTTCAGATACTTCAATTTTAGATACTTTGGTTCACAAATATTTTGGAGTTGAAGGTGAATTATACACAAAATTCATCCGCAAAACTTTGATAGGTGCGGTAAAACGTGCCTTTGAACCAGGGTGCAAAATGGATACTGTTTTGATTTTGCAAGGGCCTCAAGGATTCCGAAAATCCACATTTTTCAAAATCTTGGCAGGCAAACAATACTTCGACGATTCTTTAGGTACAGTCTCAGATAAAGATGAACGGCTCAAATTACACCGAGCCTGGTTTGTTGAATGGGCGGAGCTAGAGTCAATTTTTCGACGGCGGGATGTCAGCTCGACAAAAGCTTTCCTCTCTACTGAAACGGACGCAATTCGACCGCCGTATAGTCGAGATACCGAAGCTTTCGATCGACCTTCCATTATCGTGGCGACCACGAATAAGCAAGAGTTTCTCGCCGATGAAACTGGCAACCGCCGATTTTGGATAATCCCGGTCAAGAAACGGATCGATACCAAATTACTCAGGCAAGAACGAGACACAATTTGGGCTGCTGCGATGCTGGCTTATCGCTCTGGTGAAGAACCCTATCTAGACTTTGAGAATGACGAAGAAAGGGCAGAGCAACTAACTGAAGACTTTCAAACCTCTGACCCCTGGGAAGATGTCATCCTCAATTACATCGAACATCGCAATTATGTCCAGGTCAGTGACCTTCTCAATCATCTCCAAGTCGATTTGAGTCGGCAAGAGCGATCGCACCAGATGCGCTGTTCGGCGATTCTCAAAAAAATGGGCTGGGAACGAGAATTCCGAATGATCGGCTCCAAACGGGTTCGAGTCTGGGCAAAAGTTGAACGCCCTGAACCTGACCCTTTACCCCCTCTTGAATCTCCTGTTGAACCTGCTGATCAACCTCAGTTTTTGGAAAACCCCTTAAAAACTGAGGTCGATCGCAAGGTTGATCTCCTTACTGGCTCTGGGTTTGATCAACCTGATCAACCTGATCATCCTGTTTCTCAAACTTTATTAATTCCTGATTCAGCTCCGACAAAAGCTTCTGATTCAGCCCCCGATTCAGCCCCCGAACAAATCTCCCATCTAACTTCCCATCTAACTTCCCATCCAACTTCTGAGCCAAATTCTGAGCCAACTTCTGAGCCGACCTCTGATTATGGCGAGAATGCCCTGGCCCAGTCATGTGAACCGCTCGCAGATTTAGCAAGCAAGGACGCGCTGACCGATGCTGAAAAAGCAGCCGATTTAGGAAGTTTGGGTGAAAAGGTCGATCGGGTCGATCGGGTCGATCAAAACCATAGCCAGAGAGACTTTCAAAACGATCGACCTTTCCCAAATGAGGTTGATCTTTCAAAAAATGAGGTCGATCAGCAAACTCAACAACAAAGAGAGGAAGCTGACCTACTCGAATATATTCGGACAGTGCTCGAAGCCGGCGACCCAGAATTAGCCAGAAATATCCAGAGTGTTTTGAAAGAAGTTTGCGGAACTGGGGTAGCCGATCGCCAAAAGGTCTGGGCAAGTCTGACCGAAACCGAAAAAGCTGCTTTCATCGCTCTACTCACAGTCCCTGACTCTGACTCTGACTCTGACTCTGACTCTGACTCTGACTCTGACTCTGACTCTGACTCTGACTATAAGACTGCTGAAAACCTACCTGAAACCAGCAATGAACCAACCACATCAATCTCTGAACCCACATCTTGCCTAGATGAACCCACATCTTGCCTAGATGAACTCATAGAGGAAGCCAAACCAGCCGAAGCAGAATCACAATCAAATTCTGAAAATTCTGTGGTCACACCAAGTGAACAAGAGCCGATTTCTGAAGAGGTATCAGGGCAATTAATTAGTGAAGAAGATGCAGAGAAACTGCGGGAAATAGCGTTGATTTGGTGGAATGAATATTATCCAGAGCAGTTGCAGGCTCTGCTAACACAAATGTATGCCTGGAAAGCACCAGGAAACAAATATGACACGGCTGTGATAGTTCAGTGGCTGGAGGGAGAGGAAGATTTAATTCGCGATCGAATCACGCAATTGATATCGATTAAAAATGCCAATTCTCCAACTCTAACAGACAAGGAGACAGACAGAGATTATGACAAATGAAAGAACAGGAGAAGATGAAGATCACTCAGATAAACTGTCAACTGAACTTACAATTGAACAAAAGTTTAGCCTGAAAGTTTATTCTGAGCGGACTAAATCTCTTTCCGCTGAAGAGGCACAGATTTTGCTGATTGAAATGGTTCGTCGAAACATGATCCAGAGCAACATAATCAAACATCTGGTTAATTCTCAAGGTGAATCAATCATCTAATTCAGGTTCTAATTCAGGTTCTTAATCAATAATTAATGGAGTTGACAGAAGAATTGAGTCGCTACCCAGATGGACTGGGAGCGTGTCACTTTTGCGATGAGTATTTATACTTAAACATTTCTTCGCTTACCAATTAAGCCATTTAAGTAAGCACATCGATGAGCC
The DNA here is from genome assembly GCF_036705405.1 of Microcoleus sp. B13-B6. Taxonomy (NCBI): domain Bacteria; kingdom Bacillati; phylum Cyanobacteriota; class Cyanophyceae; order Oscillatoriales; family Microcoleaceae; genus Microcoleus; species Microcoleus sp. B13-B6. The sequence continues at coordinate 307 of NZ_JAUBUJ010000191.1, read as the reverse complement.
AATACCTGCCCAATATGTTCTGATTTCCAACTTGCTCCAGATATTTTAACCCGTCTAGCTATTTGCTTGATTCCTGATTCTACTGCTCCAGAACCAATCGAACAGATTCCATCTCTCTGGAAAAGTTCGTAATTAATAATTCTTTCTTTATGCTTTTCTAAATACTTACAAAAATTAACGGCTGGCTTTTTCTTCAATCCTATGAATAGTGCTATTGCCTTTTTTACATCTCCTTTCCATAAATATGTTTCTGCTTGCTTCAATCGCTTCATTGAACCGCCTACTTTCTGAAGGTTTTCATTCAAAT
>NZ_JAUBUJ010000190.1:0-6796 GCF_036705405.1 Microcoleus sp. B13-B6 | reverse complement strand
CTGAGGGATAACCGCTCCCATGCTCCCGATGAAGTAAGAAGCAAATGTCGAGACTTGTCTAGTATTTGTGTAGCAGAATAAAACTGCACCGAACACCAGGGCAATGATGTTATCCCGTCCTGGTAGGGTCAAGGGAATCGCAACAGCTAAGGCCATTGAGAGAGACCCTTTAATATTCCCTAAAACCAAAATGTGCTGCCAGCGTAGCGGAATGGGGCGATCGAACCAACGCAGCCCCGCTAATAACAAATAGACCGAGAGAATCCGTCCCAGTTGATAGGCCAGAATGACGAATAAAATGGATGGCAAAATTCTCCACAGCGTCAGCGGGTTAATTTCAATTCCAATCAGCAGGAAAATAAACGTATTGACGCCAAAACCAGCGTATTCCCAGAAACTCAGCAAGGTAATCCGATCCGAGGCAGACGAACTGCGAGGCAGCCCAAGGTTGCCAAAAACAAGTCCGGTGATGACCACCGCCACTGCGCCCGATACGCCTAAAAATTGTCCGATTTGGAAGGTTCCCAATGCGAGAGCGACGGTTAGCAAAAGGCTACTCAACGGATCGTTTAAGCGAACAAATATCGGCACGCTCAAGTAACCTAAAACACCCCCGACCACTGCCCCACCTAATGCAACCACGAGCAGTTCCTTCACGCCTTGTATAGCTGTGAGAGAGCCTGTCGCATAAATTACCAAAACCAAATTAAATGAAATTAGAGCAGCCGCATCATTGAACAGAGTTTCTCCCTCAACAATGGTGGACAATCGAGAAGGCACACGGATCTCTTTAAAAACCGCAATCATCGAGACTGTATCAGTGTTTGCCAGAATGACTCCGATCAGCAACGCTGGAATCCAGTCTAGCCCCAGCCCAAATTTAACCAGAACAGCGATAATTGCTGAGGAAAAGATCGAGCCTGGACCCGCCAGCAGGGCGATCGGCTTAAAGGTGCTGCGGAGACGGCTGATATCAGTATTGATAGCTGCTTCAAAAATCAGAATTGGTAGGAAAAGATTTAATACTAAAGAGGGGTCTAAACCAATTCGACGCGACAAGACCTCCGTAATGGGCAAGCCTGCTAACACTAAGCCCGTCACATAGGGAATTCGCAACCGTTGAGTTACGAGTGCCACAACAGTTGCAATCAGCAGCAGAATGATCAAGATGATGACCAATTCAGGAATGGCTCCTGCCGTTTGGCTATTTGTAGCAGGATTGCTGCCCAAGGGAGGTGCTTGCGCTACAATCGACTCGATCGCCGATACTCCTGTCATAAACTCGTTTTCCTCAAAGAAATTGACAGATTAACTACGCTTTTAGCTGGCAGGAGACGGTTCACTTTGCAGCAGGCGGAACCGCAATGTAATTGTCTTTCTTATATTACCTTGAATTTAGGTAGCATCACAGACACGCCACGTCAGAATCTCCCAACGTTTAAGGACAGGTTCAGCAATCACGATTTCATTTTCTCTTGCCTCCAGGACGATCAAATAATCTCCCTGGTTAAATCTGTTATTGTAAATTCTTGCTTGTTCTTCTGGCACCAACCATCCTTGAAGTGCACCATATAGACCGCCAGCAGTTGCAGCAATCCCACTTCCAAAGCAAGTTGCTAAAATGCTTTCCACCGCTACTGCCTGACCAATACCGGGAATTAGCAGGCTGCTGAGTCCAACAATTAAGGCTAGTGAACCTAGTCGTATGCTGCCTAATATAGCGCCTACTTGTGCGCCTGCTGCTCTTGTAATTAAAATTTGCTGCACACCCAGAGAGTCCAAATCATCATTGTCAGAAGGTTGAGCAATCACAGAAATCTTGTGCATGGGGAAGCCCTTGCTTTTTAGCTCAACTAGCGCCTGCTCTGCGTTTCGATGATTAGTAAATAGGCCGCTAGCACGTTTGAGATTTTGGTAATTCATGAGAGATATTCAATATTCAACGCTACAAAATTGGTAAATAGTGTGTAAAGTCGCTTGCAATGCCCGCATCACAAAAACCGCTTAGCTCAGAGGTGCAAAACGTTTTAGCAAAGCTGACAAAGCAATCATTGGCAGTCCGAATCCGATACAAATTAAGCCTTGGATTGCGGTCAAAGCTTGAGTCTCGAATAACTGATTCATAATGCCCCATTGGCTAAACAGGAATTGGAGAATGAAAATAGCCCCAATGCCGATCGCCACAGCATAGCCAACTGATTCATCTTTACCGCGTAGTTTGGCGACGCTCGCCGGAACGAAGCGACTGATGCTTAACAGGTAAAAAGCTTCGGCTGCAACCAATGCTTGAATTGCCATCGTCCGGGCTAGAGCTTCATTGCCTGTGGTTTGGACGATCCATTCAAACATCCCAAAGATCGCAATCCAGTTAAATACCGAAACTGTCAAAATCCGAGTCGTCAGCCTGCGAGACAGAAGCGGTTCATTGGCAGGTCGAGGTGGCTGTTGCATGACATCGGGAGAGGGCGGCTCAAATGCCAACGGTAAGCTCAACGCAACTGAACTGACCATATTCAGCCAGAGAATTTGTACTGGCAAAATGGGTAGCGGGGTTGCCAGAAGTACGGCAATCAAGATGGTCATGGACTCTCCACCATTCACGGGCAGGATGAAGGCGATCGCCCGCAGCAGATTCTTATAAACCGTGCGCCCTTCCTTAACTGCTTTCTCGATCGAAGCAAAGTTGTCGTTTGTCAACAGCATATCCGCTGCTTCTTTTGTAACTTCGGTGCCTGTAATACCCATCGCTATTCCAATGTCAGCTTGCTTCAGGGCGGGAGCATCGTTAACTCCATCTCCAGTCATCGCCACAATCTCGCCCTTAGACTGAAGTGCTTCGACAATCCGCAGCTTTTGTTCTGGTGCTACACGAGCAAACACGCAGCTTTGTTCGACAGCATTGGCTAATTGCTGCTGATTCATTTGAGCGAGTTCTTGACCCGTAAAAACGGGAGCCTCTTGGGTTTGATTTAGTCCCATTTGTTGCGCGATCGCTGCTGCTGTTTTGGCATGATCGCCCGTAATCATCTTGACCTGAATTCCCGCAGATCGACAGGCTTGAATCGCTTGAATCGCTTCGGGGCGAGGCGGGTCGATCATGCCTTGCAGACCCAGAAAAGTTAACCCTTGCTCAATATCAGAATGCTCAATTGAAGATTGAGAAGCGGGTACAACTTTCTTGGCAAGTGCCAGAACTCGCAACCCTTTTTTCGCCATTCTGTCCACGGTTTGCTCGATCGGCGCGGGGTTGAGGGATCTCGCCTCTCCCTGTTCATCGAGTATCTGGCCACACCGCTTGAGAATTGCCTCAATTGAACCCTTGACATAAATCAAGCGTTGTGGACGATCGTCATGTAAGGTTGCCATGTATTGAAACTGAGATTCAAACGGCAGTGTATCGAGCCGCGAAAGCGATTCCTCGAGTTTCTCAGTAATTAACCCCGCTTTTTGGGCTACCGCAACCAGCGCCCCTTCCGTTGGACTACCGACTACAGTCCAGTTCCCGTCTTGCACGTCTAGATAAGAATCGTTGCACAACAATCCTGCTTGCAGGCATTCATATAAGGCAGGTGCGTTCGCCAGGTCAACCGAGTGTCCGTTTACAGAAATTTTCCCGTCTGGTGCATATCCTCCACCGCTAACCCGATATCGCTTTCCACCGGCATCAATCTCCTGAACTGTCATTTGATTCTCAGTCAAGGTTCCGGTTTTGTCGGAACAAATCACGGTGGTGCTGCCCAGCGTCTCAATTGCCGGAAGTTTGCGAATAATGGCGTCCTGCTTTGCCATTTGAGAAACCCCGATCGCCAGTGTCACCGTTAAAATCGCGGGTAAGCCTTCAGGAATTGCGCTGACGGCAAGCGCCACAGATGCCTTGAACACCTCAACCCAAGAAAATCTCTGGGCAATGCCTGCGACAAAGGTGAAGGCAGCCAAACCTAAAATGACATAGAGCAAGGTTTTGCTAAATTTGTCAATTTTGCGACTCAGTGGCGTTTCCAGTGTGCTACTTTGCTGCATGAGTTGGGAGATGTGTCCGGTCTCGGTCATGTCACCAATGCTGACGACCAGTCCGCGTCCCTGTCCAAACGTTACCAGGCTTCCGGTATACGCCATGTTCGTGCGATCGGCCAGTGCAGCGTCTGCCTCTAGCGCCTGGGATTGCTTCTGGACCGGGACAGATTCTCCCGTTAAGGCTGACTCATCTACCTGTAAGTCACGGACGTCGATCAGTCGCAGATCCGCAGACACTTTATCCCCTGAAGACAGCAAGACGAGATCGCCAGGAACGAGTTCGCTGGATGAAACCACTTGCTTTTGACCGTTGCGGAGAATGGTTGCCTCAGTTGCAACAGATTTTGCTAAAGCGGCGATCGCATTCTCTGCCTTTGACTCTTGAACGAAACCAATGGTGGCGTTCGTCAGAGCAACCCCCAAAATTACCCCTGAATCAATCCACTCTTTCAGAAATGCTGTTACTATCCCAGCAGCTAACAAAATGTAGATTAGCGGCTGATTCAGTTGCTGAAAAAATCGCAACCAGGCACTTTGCTGCTTCTGAGCCGTTAGTTGATTGGGGCCGAGGAGCTCGCGCCGTTCCGCTGACACCTCGGAAGATAGACCTATTTCCAGGTCTGTCTCTAAAATCCGAGCTACTTTCTCGACAGAAAGGTGATGCCAAGAGTGTTCTACTAATTTTTCTACATTGGTTGCAGTCATAACGTTTCTTGTCAAGCCAACTGCTTCTCTGTTATTTCGTCTTGATTTCTAGCGTCATTGATGAAAGTGAGGGAAAAGTGAGCGACTGATTTCTGTTACTCACATTTGGATCACATTTGCTCCCTATACTTAGGCAGAGAACCGATTAAGATAACTTATAAACTTGCCAACCTTAGTTCACTCGATTTGATTTATTGTTACCTTTTATTAAAAGGGTTGTAAAAAGCATTACTTTTGATGGATGAACTATGGTACATTTACTTAGAGGAGTTCTCAAAAAAGTGAGGTATGCCCTATGCCCACGAAGGCCTATGCCCATGAGTACCTCATATGAGAGCTCGAAAGGCTATATTGAGTTCAAATCCTCAAAGACTTCATGCTGAGGTTTATCGGCAAAATTGCGTTTCACAACAAACAAAACAAACAAAGAATATGCAATTATTAAAGCTATTGGTGCAAGGAATCAGCGTCAGCACTGTTGCTATTTTGGGTTTAGGTGCTTGCACCTCCCCCAATACTCCACAGACAACTGTTCCATCTACTTCTGCTCCCACAACTGCCACTGGAAATACGACTGTTCCAACCACTCCAGCGCCTGCAACCACGACCGCACAGACGCCTCAAAATCAAGACATTGACGATATTGCCGATCGCGTAGAAGAGGCCTTAGACTCCGATGGTACCCTCAAGCAATTCGATTTGGAAGCAGATGATCGGGATAATTCGATTGTGTTAACAGGGCGCGTTCAAACGGCAGAACAAAAAGCATTGGCAGAACAAATTGCTCGGCAAACAGCAGCGAATGTTTCAATCAATAACGAAATCGTCACTCAGTAGTTATTAATCCTCAAGCGGCAAGAGTATTGGACGCTTCTTGCCACTTGAGGAATTGCTCGATCCCAGCCAGGAAACCTATGGATTTGGCAACCTTATTTGACTGGATGCGATCACAAAAATAAATAGGACGGGCAAGATGCCCATCCCACAAAAAAAATAACTCTTGTGGGATGGGCATCTTGCCCGTCCCATCATAAATTGATGAAAAGGATTTTTGCAATAGGTCTACTGGATGCGATCGCAATATTGAAAGAATAAACTTATTCAACAATCTCGTAACGGACTAACTGGCGAACATTTTGACGTGATAACTGGAGCTCTTGCGCGATCGCTTCCTCTATGTGGGTTGCGTCAGTCATTGGCAATTCTAATTCCAATCGCTTCAAAATCGGTTCTGCTGTTTCTACCGCAACCTGGGTTGTTCCTTGTTTTCGGTTAATCACTGCGTTGATGAGCAATATATTGACAGATACCGTTGCTTTAAGCTGGGTATCTGCCTGAAGTTTATTCTTTGCGATCTGGGGTTGTTGTAATTCTTGAGCCATTAGGAAACTCGAGCCAACCCAAAACGCGATCGCCACAAACGGCAATGGCAACCAAAACTCTGCACCTGATGCTTTTAGCCAACGTCTAATCATCCGCTATTCTTTTCCATCCATTCTGAGCCTAATACTATCTATTGGCACTTTAATACAACTTAATATCTCCTAAAATCTAGCTTAAAGAAGATGCGCGAATCACCTCAAACTCTAATAATTATGAAAACTGCAAGCTGCGAAGGAGGCGAGCCGAGATATGAGAGTTTTGCTGGTGGAGGACGACCCAAAGCAACTGATGCCGCTTCAAACAGTGCTGTCTCAAGCAGGGCATAGCGTGGATGGGGTAAAAGATGGAGAGACGGCCCAGTGGCTGTTATCAGAAAAAGAATATGATTTGTTGATTTTGGACTGGATGTTGCCACATATCAGTGGGGTAAATCTCTGTCGTCAATATCGATCGGCAGGGAAAACAGCGCCGATTTTGATGATCACGGCAAGAGACACCACGCCGGAAAAAGTAACCGGGTTAGACGCAGGTGCAGATGATTACCTGGTGAAACCGATCGACTTGGTTGAATTCATGGCACGAGTGCGGGCATTAAGACGGCGATCGCCCCTTTGGCAAGGAGCAATTGCTAGGATGATATTTTCCTAGACTTGTAGGTAATACTCACGACAATTGGTGTAGACTGAAGTAGCCT
>NZ_JAUBUJ010000189.1:0-7049 GCF_036705405.1 Microcoleus sp. B13-B6 | reverse complement strand
TACGGACTATTTTCTTACTTCAAATCTCAGTTTGAGGTACTGAGGCAAAGCTCTGTTGCGGCAACTTCTCAGAGGGCCGAAGATACAACTTCCACTTCAGGAGATGCTCCACTGCCTACAACTGATATACAGAGTGTAAAAGAATGTGCTGAACAATCTACCAAGCCAAAATCTGAACAATCTACCAAGCCAAAATCTGAACAACCTACTCACTCAAAATCCGAGCAACCTACTCACCCAAAATCCGAGCAACCTACTAAATTAAAAGTTGAGCAATTTACTCACGCTAAATCCGAGCAATCTACTGAACAAAAATTTGAGGAATCTACGGAACAAAAGACTGAAAATATTACTGAACCAAAAATTGAGGAACCCACTGAACAAAACACTGAAGATATTACTGAACAAAACAGTGAAATTTGCGCTCAACAACAGGCTAATTCAAGTATCAAAGATAGCTGCTTAGATGATTCTAATAAATTGAGTGATGAGTCGTCGTCCAATACAGAACCTTCATTAGAGGAATCAGAAGCAAACTTAGATGCAGCTCTCTTATTGGGAGGGCCCTACCGAGGTGCTGGAAAGAAGGTGAGGAATTATGCCTAGAAAACGTTACAAGGAATTTTGCTGGCGCTGTCAAGTTTTGCCAGACTCCGAAGACGCTATCTTGCTATCTTACCTGCAAAATCATCCTTTTTTTAGTTTCCAGGAAACGATTTTACCTCTAATCAAAGCGCGGTGGCTGTTAGCATCATTACGCAATAGCGGTAGTCATTCTAGTACAGACTTAGAGTATTTGAGGCGAGAAAGCATTAATTTTTTGCTCAGGCAGATAGATGAAGTTTGCCGAGATGCGGGATTTAACTGTACCGAGTTAGGAGCAATTGCCCCTGGTATTTCTTCGGGTTTAATTCCTTTAGCTACTTTCCCTCACTTATCGAATCCAGGTGCATCTATTGCTGCAGAATTAACTGCCCCTGAGAGTTCAAATCCCGCAAGTTTGCCCGAAGAAAAAGAACCCGAGGAATTTGCGGGAGAAATTGAGTTTGAAAACAGCGCCTTTAACTTAGCTGGTTTCGATCCAGCAATGGTCGGGCCTAGCTTTAGTTAAAAATTATTAAGTCTTGAATAGACATCCAGCAAGGAGGAATGAAATGACTAACATGATTCACTTGGTTGACGGCGAGAAAGGTGGTGTTGGCAAGTCGATGCTAACTCGGATTCTGGTTGAATTCAATCAGAAGTATGAACTGCTGTACACGTTAATTGATGGTGATTTTCAAAATCCTGACGTGCAGCAGCGCTATCCTGAACACAATGCAAAAATCGTAGCTTTAGTTGAAGATGAAGAGAAGTTTTTCGATATCGATATTATTTTTGAAACAGCAGTAGAAACTCCTGTGATTGTCAATTTACCAGCTCGGGTTTACAGCATTATCAACAAATGGATTGACGAAGCTAATTTAACCTCTCCTGATTTTAAAGAGCAGTCAGGAGTTGATGTATGCAAGTGGTTTATTTGCGGTGGCACGACGGACAGCATTGAGATGTTTATTGACTCTTTCAACTACTTTGAAGGTCAGCTCAATCACATTTTTGTCCGCAATTTTGGAGTTTGCAAAGATTGGTCGCACGTACAAAGCCATAAGGAAATGAACAAGCTCATTAATAATTACCGAATTCCTGTGGTAGACTTGCCGGCGCTGAGTGCAAGAGAGCGCAAGTTTATTGATACGAAGCGGTTGTCATTTTCTCAAGCAATGAAACACTCTGAATTCTTCTTGATTAGTCAGCAGCGATTGCATACTTTTCTGGAAGACTGTTTCCGTCTGATAGAAGATGTAGGTTTGTTTAACAACGCACCCAATCGCAATAAAAAAGAAGTCATCGCGCCCTATGAACAAAAAAAAAATGAGGAAATGCAGATAGAAAATGAGCCCCAAAATGAGTAACAAAATAAGCAACAGGTTGTAAAGTCTCAGGAGGCTGTAATTGGTAAAAAAGGTATCGTAAGCTTTTAAGAATCTAAATTAAGGCTTACGCACACACTCTACTGATAGGGTGTGCCGAAACCAGCCCGCTGGCTGAGTGCAATCAACGCAGTTGTGTTATCCCAGGCGTTGGATATTAGCAATAAACGTTGTTTATTGCGTTTAAATTCTGAAAGTAAGAAGATTGATCGATCGCCCGCTACGAGATTTCCAGGGTTTCAAAAACTTCTTCACCACTGGGCCAGCGGGCTCGGTGTGCCGAAACACATCTTAATACTACAGATAGTGTCTAAACCGATAATTTGCGGGTATTCCTGTAAATTTTACAGTCATATCAATTCCGGTTGCACTCAGACATGATGTTGACTGTTGACCCTTCGACCCTTCGGCTACGCGGTTCCTGAGCGTAGTCGAAGGGCAGGGCGACGCTGTTGACTGTGAATCGAACAACTGAAAATTGCGCCGAGATAGGTGGCGACTTGTAACAATCATTCATGAATTGCCCTCTAATTTATCACCTGACGATGCAGGCGGAAACGATATCAATGGGTGATGAACTCGTTAGGAGACGGACAAAATATGAGTTCACACTATAGAATGCGCGATGCAGAACAGCATAAAGATTAGGATTTTGATTAGGTAGGAGGTTAAATGTCCGATAGACTTTTAGAAGAACTTTCCGAAGTTGACTCTCAAGAGTTGGGCGAGATATTGGAAACGCCAAGGGAACAGGGCAGACTTAATAATACCAAAAATAATTCCATACAATTCGCTGAAAATTCGCAAAGTTGGCCCGATTCTCCAGATACATTTCCAGAAGATGCAGTAGAAGAAAAGTTGGAATCAGATGGGAGTAAGCTAAATGAAGAGGAGTTTTGGGAACTCATAGACGATGATTCGAGGGAAAGAGAAGCTCTGAACAGAGATCCTTTATCTGCCCCTCCCATGTACGAGAGAGATACTGAGTCACTAATCAGCCAGGTACTCAAGGGCAAAGACTCCAAATTTCGCTCTCATGTCATTCAGACAGCTTACCGATACGGTCTCAATAAAAATGACCCGCTTTTTATCGTATTGCTGGCTACAGGTCAACTCGAACTGCTGTTAGAAAAAAAACCACAAGAGATTGACCAGTTTTTCAAGAATTGGCAATCTCAATGGCAAGGTGATTTGAAAGATTCTCAAGCTGTTATTTCTCAAGAACTGGAACAAGTTCGGCAGCTTACTGAAAATTGGGAAAAAGAAAGCAGAGAGTTTTTAGAACGGCAGGGAAAAGCGGCTGTTAAGGTGCAACATCGCCACATTTCTAACTCAGTTTACACCCTAGTGCGACAAGCAGCTTTAGAGAAAGTTGCTCACGATATTTGGTCGGTGATTTTTGGGAGCGGGGTGGTGTTAGGGGCAATGGCGATCGGCGCTTTTATCGGGTTAGCTGTGCCCCGGTTCATTCCACCGCCTGAACTCGACCCAAAAGGGCCGCGCCAGCTCACTTTAGAACAAGCCGTAGCGCTCGAATGGGGGCTGAGCAAAGAGGGTCAGTTTGCCCGCAAAAACGCAGATACAATTCAGTGGGCAACCAGCAATGAAGGGAAATATGCTCGCCAATTTATGAGCTGGAATCAAGCTTTGTTGAGCGAGAAAGGTGGCAAAAAACTGTGTGAAACTGAGATAAATCGATTGGGGGTGACGCTGACAGTAGAGGGTAAACCTGCACAAAAAGGATTTTGTACTTTGTGGATTCGCTCCCCTCAAGAACGAAAGTTTGTTCCTTGATGGCAAATACTAAAATCGAGAATGGGATGTAAATAAGTTAGCTTACCAGGAGAAATCTATGATGGCAAATTTGAACAATCAGCCGTTATCTGACCAAAATCCGAAGCAAGTGCAGTCGCAAATCTCGGGTGTTTTAGTTGCACTAAACGATCCATTCGATGAGATGGTTTGGGACTACTGTTTGAGTCAAACATACCCAATATCGGAACAGATTAAGATTGTACTGAGTGCTTTCTGGGGACCGTTTGCTGCCAAAAATGCTAGCAAGTCTCCTGAGCGAGTGCGAGCAATAGCTTGTTATTCACTGCAACAATTAGCAGCTCAACAAAAATTGATTGACTCAGTGTTTGAACTGTCAAGTGAATCAACTAAAATTTCCGAAGTTATTGCTGTTCCCAAAAGGAAAAATAGTTGTGAGGCACTCAATCAAGCTTGTGTTTGTTCTCAATCTGTTCTAAATACTGCAATTCGGTGGGAGTAAGAGCCGTTGTTCTTTCTAACAAGTTCAGAATTTCGACTTCAAACGGATCTAGATTTCCTAATTTGTGAAGTCGGTCAGTGCGATAGCAAATTTCTTGAAGTCCGGGTTGATTTTCGAGCGGTACAGCAGTAAGAGCCGAGTGTTTGAAGGTGTACAAGTGCATAGTAACGGTGGGGATGTGTCGCATCCACACAGTGGCGGTTTTCTCCCCGACTGACTGAATGCGGCCTAACCTGCCGTTAACATCTTCGCGATCTGGCGCGTACACTTCCACTAAGGAACCAATTTTGAGCGTCAGGTAGTGAGCGATGGCAGGTTGCTTTTCAGGTTTTACCGAACGACATTGCCCCTGTAAAGTTTTGGCAACTTGAGCCGGACGACTGCGAGCATCATTTGCCAGTATAATTGGTATATTGCCAACATCTTAGCTAAAAACATCATCGATTGGCTTATAAACAACTATGCCAACTTCAACGATCAATGTTCAACTCAAAGAAATTATTGCCCAAATCCGCCAGGGATTAGAAAATCTTTATGGCGAACAGTTAATCCGAATCATTCTCTATGGTTCCCAAGCCAGAGGCGATGCTAGACCGGACTCCGATATTGATATATTAATCCTTCTCAAACAACCCTTCAATTACTCCCAAGAAAGCGAGCGTATTTCTGTTTTGATTGCCGATATATGCTTAGAGCATACTGTCGTGATTAGCTGTATGTTTGCCACACTTCAGAAGTACCAAGAGTATGAAAGCGGTTTCTTTCGCAATATCCGTCGCGAAGGAGTCCCAATATGAACCCAGAGCAAGAAAGGTTACTTGATAAAGCTGATAGAACTTTGCAGGCTGCACGGGTTTTATGTGAGCAAGGCTTTTTTGATTCGGCCGCTTCCCGCGCTTATTATGTGATGTTTTACATAGTCACTGCATTTTTAGAGTCAGAGAAATTATCTTATTCTCGCCACTCCGCTGTCATCGCCGGTTTCGGTCAAAAATTTGCTCGTTCGGGGCGGGTTCCGGTGCAGTTCCATCGTTACCTAATAGATGCTCAAAAAACTCGATTAGAAGCTGATTATAACGCTGATATACAAATCTCACAAACAGACGCAGTGCAAACAATAGATCGGGCAGAAGAAATGCTCAACTTTGCTTTGGCAAATATTGATTCTATTCCTCCATCCTCTCCTTGATTGAGGAGATAGCCTGCTTTCTACTCCTGCACTCGCCAACTAAAGAAACCGGGTTTTTCAGCAGATTCAACACTGTAATTCAGTATTTTCGTAAAAACCCCGGTTTCTGGGCCCTCCTCTTTGAGTCCTATATATTAACTTTTATTACAAAAACTTTGATTTTGCGTAAAAATACCCCGCGAAATCCCAATACACAATAGAAGGCTTTCACCTTCGGAGCAAATTCACTCCCCAAAAACTATGACAGCCACAACTATGCCGATCGCCAGATCGCCCCTTACAGCCACCGTCTAGCCACCGCAACCGACGCAAAGGATCTCGCCCCCCTCTGGCAAGCATTCGCTGCTGAACGCAAAGGATCTCGCCCCCTCAATGCTAGTCAAACCTAACTTTGACTTTGAAAAATACGTCATCAATTAAATCAAAAAACCCCTTTCTTTCTGCTGGTTATTAGAACACAGCGACAGCATCATCGGTTGTCTATTTATCTACTATTACGACGAAGCCCCGCCTGCAAATCTCCCCGAATATTTGATTCAGCAACACCATGAGGCACTCAATCAAGTTTGTGTCTATCCTCAATCTGTTCTAAATACTGCAATTCGGTGGGAGTAAGAACCGTTGCTCTTTCTAACAAGTTCAGAATTTCGACTTCAAACGGATCTAGATTGCCTAATTGGTGAAGTCGGCCAGTGCGATCGCAAATTTCTTGAAGTCCCGGTTGATTCTCGAGCGGCACGACGGTGAGAGCTGAGTGTTTGAAGGTATGCAAATTCATGGCAAGAGTAGGGATGTGCCGCATCCACACGGTAGCCGTTTTCTCGCCCACTGACTGAATGCGCCCCAACCGACCGTTAACGTCCTGGCGATCGGGCGCGTACACTTCTACTAAGGAACCAATTTTGAGCGTCAGGTGATGAGCGATGGTAAGTTCACCTTCAAGCTTTACTTTTTGGTCGCGCCCCTGTAAAGTTTTGGCAACCTTAGCCGGACGGCTGCGAGCATCAATCGCCAAAGCGATGACCTGCTTCTTGGTCATCCCCGCAGAGCGATTCAGTATTTTCCACTTCATATCCTCTCCTCCAATAGAACTCAGGGTGTCTACTGCTTTAGCAAACTGAGCGTCTCTGCGAATTGTTTTTGGGGATGCCTTGAACTGTGCCCCCAACTTTGTCTCTGTTTTCAAGTGGTCATTTTGACCACTTGATTTTCTGTCTCCGCCGCGGGACTGTTTGGTGAGTTCGTACCAAGTGCCGCGCAAATAGCTGACTGACTCAGACGTGAGATTGCGGCGGCCCAGTTGATTGAGGAGCATCCAAACTTTGACGGTGTTAGGGCTGTCGAAAGACATCTCTACAGTTTGGTAGGGGATGCCGTGCGCCGTACAAATAGCATAGCGGTTGTGACCGTCGATGAGAATTTTTTCCTCAGCCCAAACCACCAAAGGGTCCCGACACCCTTTCTCTTGAATGCTGGCTTCTAAGGTAGCAAACTCGCTCGCACTCAAAGGAGGGATGAGCGTTTGGAAATCTGGGTCAGGCGTTGCTGAATCAAGGTATGAATACCCCAGGAATGGGAATATCGTCAAACTTCAAGTAATGTATTAATAACTTAA
>NZ_JAUBUJ010000188.1:0-7339 GCF_036705405.1 Microcoleus sp. B13-B6 | reverse complement strand
ATTTTTTTCTAATTAAGTATTTTTATCGATTTTATCATGATCTTACCTCTGTCTCACATTTATTTGAAATGACTATAAATGTTGATTTTGGTTAAGTGCGATCGCCCTTTTTTTACTTATACCAATTTAATGTGAAGTTGCATATATTTCGCTCCCCCTCGCATACCCCCTACTCCCCCTTAATAAGGGGAGTAGGGGTTGACTTTGACCAAGCTCTTGTCCCACCCCCTACTCCCCTTAATAAGGCAGGGCTGTTTCATTCTCACGAAAATCAGGCTTTTGTAGGGGCGGTGCCCCCGTGCCCGCCCCCCCACGGACGATGAAATCGATGTTTCAAATATCGGGCCAACCGGGCGTGGGATTGCCCCTACAAGAGAATGAAACAGCCCTGCTTAATAAGGGGGGTTAGGGGGGATCAGATTCTATGCAACCTCATATAAAATTGGTATTAAGGGCGATCGCACTTTTCTCTCCTTTCCTAAACCAGCATGAAATTAGCAGATGTTATCGCATTGGCACTCACTCCAACCATCACACCTAACTGCTCCCCTGTCAAGAGATTCTTGATGAGAGTTCCCTGAGTATTTTGAGTTATTTCCAACTGACCAAAACTCAAGCCACCGCTTAATCCAATCAAATCTTGACCGATGGTAAAATCAGCGATGATATCAAATCCTTGACCAGTTGTTAAGGCAAAGATATCATTGCCGCTACCGCCAATCAAACTATCATTTCCCATGCCTCCGTAAAGGATATCGTTGCCTTTGCCACCAGTGAGAGTATCGTTGTCTGCGCCTCCGAACAGAGTATCATTTCCGGCACACCCTCCCAGGATATCTGCTCCTTCATCACCGTTGATTAAGTCATTACCTTCGCCGCCGCAGATTGTATCATTTCCCTGTTGTCCAAACAGATTGTCATCACCTTGACTACCAAGCAGGATGTCGTTACCTTTGCCTCCATATAAGGTGTCATTATCCTTACCACCATCGATGAAGTCATCATCTTTGTTGCCATAAATGATGTCAATACCTTCGCGGCCATGTAAGAAGTCATTGCCTTTGCCTCCGAAGATTAAATCGTTACCCGATTCGCCAAGGATGATGTCGCTTCCTTCATCTCCGTAGAGAGTATCTTCATCTTTGCCTCCGGCGATGAAGTCATTGCCTTGGTTGCCATTAATAATGTCATTATCGGCACCACCGTATAAGTTGTCATCCCCGGATTTGCCCTCGAATATGTTGGCAGCATCGCTACCTAGTAATTCATCGTTTTGGGCAGTGCCTATCTGAATGCCGGATGCGCCGAGTATGGTGTTTTCAACTGAGTTGGGTCGGTTTAAGTTGGGATAGGTAATTTTGTCGCAGATGCACTCATCGTCTGAGAGGTTATTAGTTGTTGGCGTGGGAGTTGCTGTTTCCGATGGTGTCGGTGTTTCCGAGGCTGTTTCCGATGGTGTCGGTGTTTCCGAGGCTGTTACTGATGGGGTCAGAGCGATCGGTGGGGTGGGAGCGATCGGTGGGGTGGGAGCGATCGATGTTGGTGTGTCAGTGCCGGTTTCGGTGCCAGGGGCGCTGCCGGTGTCCTCAGATGTAGGTTCCTCGGGCTCGATCGCCTCTGTGGCATCAATAGTCTCGACAACGGGGCGAACAGTAGGGTCATTAACCTTCACCTTCTCGATCCGAGCCAGAATCGCCTCTTTGGTGTTGTTAGCAAGGAACTCTTCAACAGTCACAGTTCCCGCCGCCAAATCGGATAAACCGACAGCAATTTGACCTACAGACACCGCCTGCAATTTCGTGATCTCAAGGGCAATATCTTTGATGGGGCGACCGCTAGCGACGAGATCCTTGACCATTTGATTGCCCAGAGCCATGATTTGAGCCGCAGCAGCAGCACTCGCAGCCAGTTGTGTCGGGTTGATTTTGGGGTCAGACTCTGCTGCTTTGGTAATGGCTGCTTGGAGAATAGCCAAGATTGTTTCTGTTTTGCCTAAATCTACAGCAGCGCCACCCTTGAGTTGATTGGCGATCGCCCCGATACCACTAAATGCGAGTTGAGCAACTTCTGTTTCCGAAACCCCCTTGATGAATTTCGCTATCTGGACGATCGTATTTTGCACCAGAATCATCGAGCCGAATACCGATACACCATTCGCGTCCCCTTTGGCGATCGCCTCTAAGGGGTCGTAGCTACCTAAATCAACTCCTGCGGGCAGTCCTAACGCTGCTTTCACCTGAGTTTCCGCTGTTGCTGGGTCAAGGCCTTGCTGCACCATAGAGGCGATCGCCGTTGTTAAAGGTGTCACAACCGTTGACTCTAGGATAGAAGTCAGTGGCGTAGCCATCGGCAAACCCGTTGCAGCATCCACCCCGCCAAGGATGTCCATCCCTCCCATGAGAACAAACTGGCCTTCGGTATAGTCGAGTTCACCATTTTGGTTGGTATCAAACTTTTCGACTTCCACATTCAGATCGATACTGCCATCTGCCCTGGTAATCGTAAACGGTTCATCCTCATCCAACATCCCGTTTAAGTTGGCATCGAAGAACACCTTACCGCTACCAATGTAACCGTCTATGACACGACTCTTGTAGTATGTCCTTACTGTGTCTGTGTTAAGTGTTTGCTTTGTGGCGCTGACTAAAACACCTGTGGCTCCGAACACTCCCAGATAATTATTAGCGGTACCGCTTGTTTTACCGACGTTAATGCTTTGCAGCGTTTTGGCTGGGTTGGGATAGAACTTGAACCCGAATATGGCGGGATCGTTGACATCTTGATAACCTGCTTCAGTTGTATCAAGGCTGCGATCCATTCCGTCGATCAGATAGTAATTGGACGATGTTTCGGTAATTTCATCAAACCAGTCGGGAACAGTGACCTTCTTTTCTACGTATGTGCCATCGCTATAGTAAAAAGTCACCGGCATCCCAGTGCTGCCATATGTACTGGTAGCGAACAGGTGGATTTCTGAATACTGGTTGGGCGTAACTGGGAAGGTAAAGAATGTCCAGTCATTTGCAAGAACTTTGGCGTTGTTGCCGTTATTGGTGTTGTTGTAGCCTAGTTGAACGTCGGGATGGTACGTATTCGCTGGGAAAAAGCCGTTGTCAGGCAAACCGTTGCCATTCGCACCGTTTTTAAACGTTGCAAAGGACTGAGTGAGTAGCGTTTCATTCCCGGTACTCAGTGGAGCTTGTGTGCTGTCTGTGACTTCTCCCGCGCGGTTGACAATCACATCGCGATTGAATACTGATGTGAGGTCAAAATCTGTATTAGTAGATTGCCGATACTCAAAATTATCAACTCCGGTCACGATTTTGACATCGCCATTCCGAGCAACAATTCGCCATACTGCTGTAGCTGTCTCGGTAAACTTATAGTCTTCTTTCTTACCGGTCAAGAGCAAGATATCGTTGCCATCTCCTCCGTCAATAGTATCGCTGCCCTCCCCAGAATCTAGGTAATCATCGCCAACGCCACCGAAGAGAGAGTCATCCCCAGCACCACCGCTTAGGGTATCTTTGCTACTTGTACCAGAGGTCGATCCGTTCCCTTCGCCATAAAGAGCGTCATTGCCATCTCCACCTTGGATAGAGTCATCGCCCTGTTGACCGTAGAGAGTATCGTTGCCAGTTCCGCCTTCGAGGGTGTCATTGCCCTCCCATCCGTGAAGTTCGTCATTACCTTCATCACCCCTGAGAAGATCGTTGCCACTCTCACCCAGGAGGATATCGTTACCGGCTTGGCCAGAGAGGGTATTATTCTGACTGTTGCCCTTAATTTCTTCGTTATTAGGTGAGCCAATGACATTTTCAATCGAGGTTAACAGATCTGTATTGCCAGCAAATTTGGCCTTGCCATCGTTTAAATTGACATTAACAGAACCACTAGAAAATCTGTAATCAGCAGTATCAGTTCCGTCACCTCCATCAAGGACGTTGCTGCCATTGCCACCAGAGAGCGTGTCATTGTCTGCTTCACCATTGAGAGAGTCGTTACCATCTCCACCATCTAAGACATCGTTACCACTCCCACCACCGAGAACGTCGTCTCCTGCTTCTCCACTCAGGATGTCATCATCGTCATGACTAAAGAGGCGATCGTTACCGTCACCACCCTTGAGGTAATCTTTACCCCCAAAGCCTTCAAGGAAATCATTGCCACCTCGACCAAAGAGCGAATCACTACCGTCCCCGCCGTTTAGAGAGTCGTTGCCTTTACCACCGTCGAGGAAATCGTTTCCTGTTTCTCCTCGGAGTATGTCATTGCCATCTTCACCGCTAAGAATGTCATCATCATTCCCACCAAGGAGCAAATCGTCACTCAAACCGCCGAAGAGAGTATCCTTACCATTTCCACCTTCGAGTGTGTCTTTGTCGTTGCTACCGTTGTAGTTTCCTCCCGTTTTTCCGTTGTCTTCGCCATAGAGAACATCATCCCCATCTCCACCTTGGAGGAAGTCGTTATCTCCCTGACCAAAGAGAACGTCCTTGCCATTTCCGCCCTCAATGGTGTCATTACCCTGATAGCCGTGCAGTTCGTCATTGCCATCCTGACCTTTCATCAAATCATTGCCATTCCCACCATAAACACGGTCATCATCCTGGTCAGCATTTAGGGTGTCATTACCATCGCCACCATCAAGCAAGTCCCGACCCTCATAACCGTACAGGAGATCATCGTCAGCATTACCATAAAGGAAGTCAGAACCCGAACCCCCAACAAGTGTGTCTCTGCCTTCATTGCCTTCGAGTTTGTCGTTGCCATTATGGCCCTCCAGCCAATCGTCATCTTGTTGACCCTGGAGGAGATCGTCACCATCGGCACCTTTGAGAGTGTCGTTGCCCCTACCACCTGCTAACAGGTCATTTCCTTCGTCGCCATGCAACGTATCATTGCCATCCTGACCTTCGATTCGGTCATTGCCCGACCAACCTTCTCCTTTGTCATTCCCCGACCCCAAGATGAGATGGTCATCTCCACCCTTACCTCGAATATAGTCATCACCTCCCTTTGAGTCATATTTGTTGTTTCCATCATCCAAAAATTCGTCATCACGATCATCATCCGGGCCGAAACCCAGGAAGTCCCCCAAGTCTTTAAACGCACCTTCAAAAAAGTCACCTATTTTAGTAAAGGTATTGAGTACACCTGATGTAACACTATTAAATCCATTAACAACCCCATCAATGGCTATATTTACAGCCTCAGTGATTGCACCCAGGGCACCGCCCGTCACCTGGTCCAACAAATTTCCGATACTTGTGAGCGGAGCTAGTGACACGGTAAAGTCACCTTTGAGCGGCCCAGCCTCATAACCTACCTTTACCTTGGAACCACCAGGTGTACCATCTGAGGTAATCTCAAGGTCTGCCTGAACATTGCCAACGAGCTTGAGATCGTAGCCTATTCGACCTTTAACTGTTAGCTGGCCATTCTGTAGGCTAATGTCGGCACTGCCTAAATTTTGACCCAAGATTTTAGCTGTCCCTCCGATTTTGATATCGGTGGGACTTTTAATATCAATTATTGCGTTCTCGATTGATAAGACTCCGAATAAGTCAAGATTTCCTTGAACTTTTAGCCCATTTCTATCCGCATTAATTTTGGCTCCGGCAACTTCTTGCCCAAGAATCTTCACCGAACCCGATCCACTGGCCGTCTTCTTGTCAATATCAACTGAAAAATCGTTAATGTCTAGTGCTACGGCTCCTAAATCAAAATCAAAATCTTTGATTTTGGCACTCGTGGTTGTAAATTCCACGTTTGCTTTAGCAACAGTCTTGCCAAAAATCTCAAGCTTAGCGTCCCCTTTTAGATATTGCTCAGTGGGACTGACTTTGAGTGCTAAATCGACAGTCTTATCATCAGCACTCTCGGCTCCTGTGAGTTTCAAAAATCCCAAGTCAATTTCAGGAATCTGTAAAACTCCTTCTAAACTTGGATTGATTACATCGTAAGGATTAGCGTTAAGAGTTAGAGTAGCTTTTTTTCCCCAAGCCTCTACCTGACCATTAATCCCAAAACCTTTTGTTAATTTCCTCTCGCCAACCAGTGTCTTAATCTCTGTATCAAAAGGCACTAATTTGAGGAGTGGATCGAGTTCTGTATTTGCATCAAGGCCATCGATAGATACAATATCTACATTCAGAACTTCCTTCAAAAACGATTCTGCCGTTTTGACAAAACCGACTTCCTTACCCACTTGTTTGATTAGATAAGAACCGACTGGCCCAGTCCAAAGGTCAACTATGTTGATGGGATCGTTGACTGTTAATTCCACAGCAAATTTCTTTGGCTCCTTGCTATCCACCGCGAAAGCCGCATCGAGATTGTACTTTCCAAACTGCAACTCTGCCACGAATCCAACATTTTTAATCGAGGGCGGTGCGTAGGTTCCACCTAGCTGTATAGCTAAATTCCGAATTTCTGAATCAGGTAAGCCAAAGGGATTTTCCCAAGGTTCTGTTGGCGCAAGTTGAAGGCTACTTGTGATCGATTCAGGTTGGAAAATAATCTCTCCCCCAACGTTTAATTCGGGTTCGTTGTCTTGGAAAGGATCGTAACCTTTAATACTTACGCTTCCTCCAATCCCGAACTTGGGCGTAGAAGTGGTTGTCGTATTGATGTTTAATTTAGCACCTGTAAGTTCAATCCACAGCGAATCTTGCTTCAATAGCGTTAGTTTTTCTGTGCTTAAATTTGCAGTTACGCTCAATTCCTGGGGAGTCTCTGTTGTAATCTCAGTTTCCAGCTCTATCTCTTTAATTTTTAGGTTCTCATTAATGAAGTCTAAGACATTGGGTTTTCCCCCATCTTCCTCTTCTTCAAAATTCACCTTTCCAGCGAGTGTGTAAGTAGGAGTGATGGTATTCAGTTCCGATATGGTTAAGCTAGGTTCGCTAATCGGTATCGTTAGATCGCCTGCAATTTTAGTAACAAGAGGAAGAACTGTGAACTTACTGAAATCTACCTCACCATCGTATGTGACTGTGAGTTCATTGTTTTCATACTCAACAGTTAGTGGGTTGACTTTCTCGATCAATTCTTTGAGAACTGACTCTACTACACCAGATACATTAATTCCGCTACTTGTCAAGTAACTTTTTAGTTCAAGCCAGTTATCAATCTTAGAATCGCTAGTTGCGAATTTCCAAGTAGTTGCACCCGTAATCCCAGCATAATTGTTACCAGCTAAATCTTTAATTGCACCAGCAGCAATTTCAACGTAGTAACCAGTACCTTGCGCTAAATCTGCCGTGGGGTTAACTGTGACGGTACTACCGCTAACAGTGACATTTGTGGAGGTAACATTTATAGTTTCAACCACCGT
>NZ_JAUBUJ010000187.1:0-7568 GCF_036705405.1 Microcoleus sp. B13-B6 | reverse complement strand
TTGAGTGAATTATCTCAGTCTACATCAATTGTCTGCCTTATGGCGGGAAATGTCTAAGAAAAACTCGTCCTGGAGATTACTCCTGGACTGTGCGGGTGAGGTCATCAGTTAGCGACTCACACATAATAAGGTATAAAAAAGCAATGATAGTCCCAACCAAATCAGAAAGCAATACCGAGTTAATTGCAATGCTTGGCAAATTAGCGGCGCTGCGATCGGGTGAACCGACTCGCCTAACAGCGGTTTGTGTTTGAGAACTCCGCGATAGGAATTGGTCCCTCCTAGTTGTACTCCCAAGATGGCGGCGTAAACGCACTCGCTCCAACCGGAATTGGGACTGGCATCTTTAACAGCATCTCTCTGACAAATTTGCCAAATGTAAATCGGTTTGCCAGATATAACGGCTAAAGTAATCACTGTTAGCCGGCAAGGAATCCACGTCAGTACGTCTTCTAGTTTGGCGCTAAACCATCCTAAATCAGTGTATGGCGCTTCTTTGTAGCCGACGGTAGAATCTAATGTGCTGGCTGCTTTGTAAGCGATCGCCAAGGGGACGATCGCACTCGCCCACATCGAGTTAGGATCGATCGGGCGATCGGTAACACTTAATAATAGATGCGGCAGAGCGAACCCAAGTAAGGCATAAAATAGCGGTGCTGTCACGCCATCGACTGCATTCTCTGTTACAGTTTCTAACACGGCTCGCAGAATTTCTGGCTCGGATAAGTTTTCGGTATCCCGGCCGACGTAAAGGCTCAACCTTTCTCGCGCCTTGACTAAATCTCCAACATTTAAAGGTGCTAGCACATCCTCTGCTGCGGCCCTCAAACTGCGACCTGCAAAACAGCTTGCGAGCAAAATGGTCTGTATGGCAATACCTAAAAGAGGATGTACCCAACTAGCAGCTTGGACGATCGACCAACTGACAGTATAACTGCCTACAATCAGTCCGATCGCTAGTATTGTACCAGCACCTCGTAGCAACAGTTGGTGCCGAGATCCAGCGGGACTAGCACCTGCTTCAGGCATTTTACCTGCGGGATTATTCCATATATTAAAGACAAATCGAGTATAGCGGTCGATCGCCCAACCCATCGCCTGCACGGGATGCGGCCAACCCCAAGGATCGCCGATCGAATAATCCAACACCGCAGCTAAAATCAAAACAGGAAATTCATCCGGCATCATTATATATTGTGTCAAACTTGATAGTCCGGCCGAGCAGGAGCGATCGCAATGGTAGCGCAGGTTTTAACTACTGCTACCCTTGCGGAGGCAAGATTTTTGAGCTGCAATTTTAACGGCTGAGATTACTTTCGTCGCGGAGCAAGTGTACGTTCTGCTCCCAATTAACACCGTCAAAGGGTAGGATCTGAAAGTGTTCGATGGCATAGTCGTCAAGACAGCGGACGTTGACATCGAAATGATCGGGATGCGATCGGGGGCGATAGAACGAGTGAATGCCGCAAATTCGGCAGAAAGTATGTTGAGCAGTTCCTGTATTAAATGTATAGGTGGTCAAAACATCTTCGCCACTGAGCAAGGTAAAACGTTCCGGCGGCACAATGAGGTGCAAAAATCCCTTCTTTTTACAGATAGAGCAGTTGCAATCAGATGCTTCGTGTTTGTCAACGGCGACACGGAAGCGGACAGCACCGCAGTGACAGCCGCCAAAGTAGGTAACAAGTGTTGCGTCCATGTGTGCTTGCTGGCGATCGAATGAATGAACTTACCATTTAAATGATAAAGCTAGTTTCTTCCCCAAGAGCGGCTTGCCAACTGCGGACATCATAGTATAAGTCTTCGAGGGAAATACTGTACAGCGCTTCGGCAAGTTTTTTGTGCAATCGGTTCCACAAACTGAATGTTACCCAGTCCTCTGCTTGTGTCGCGTCGGGAAAATGTCGAGGTAAAGGTTCAATAGTTTCACCTACAGCCTCTAAGATTTGTCCTAAAGAGATTTGAGCGGGCTGGCGGGCCAATTGATATCCTCCTTGGGCACCCCGAACAGATTGGACTAAACCGGCTCGTCGCATTTCAATCAGCAATTTTTCTAGATACGGAGCAGGTAACTCCTGTCGCTTCGCTATCGATTTCACCGATGTCGGGCCAAAGCGAGGTTGCAAACTTAGATCCAGTAATGCTTTGACACTGTAGTGTCCGCGTGTGGTTAACTTCATGGGATTTTAAGAGCGGGGCAAATATTCAGCTAGCTGATAGCTGATAGCTTATGCTACCGAGTTTAGAGATTGCTCGCACCGGTTGCAGCTACTCCTCAAGAAAGACTGCAGGTTGTTAAAAATATTTAGATAATAGTGGTTAACAATTGAGCCGATCGGTGTAATATAGTTTTACGACCAGCTATAAAGCTAAAGTTTCTTGGTCAAACCAAAAACCAACCGAGAAAAAATCCGTACACCAGTTGAATATTTCAGGACTCAGTAAATGGCTAAAAAGAAAAATATCGAACCCCTTGAAGGCGAAGATCTGATCAAAAAGGTCAAAGACCTAGAGAACCTTACCAAGGAAGAAAAAGCTAGAGCCTGTGGCTACTACACCGTTACCAAGAACGGCGTAGAACGGGTTAACATGATGAAATTCCTGAATGCGCTGATTGATGCAGAAGGCATTCAGCTAGACGGGAAGCAAAACGGCAATGGACGCGGCGGACGCTCTGCCAGCTATCGGATTAGCGTTCAATCTAACGGCAACTTACTGATTGGAGCGGCCTACACCAAACAGATGGAACTCCAGCCAGGAGATGAATTTGAAATCTCTCTGGGACGCAAGCACATTCACCTGCGCCAAATCGATCGAGAAGAAGAAGTAGCCTAGGCCTTTACCACTTGCTTTGACTTCTTGCTTGAACTGGTTGGTTTGACTTCAAGCATTGACTGCAAGCAGAGAATTGGCTCTGAAATCTTTCTGTGAGCCTAAAACACTATGGCTTCTATAGATGGCAATGGCTCGACAAAAGCCACTGCCACTACTTTATATTTTCCGAGAATACCTATTCTCGACCCCTCGCTATATCCGTTTGGACAAGCGGGGGATCTTCCGCGTAGCAGTTAAAGAGAAGTTCGGCAACGGATTGTGTACCGGATGTAACGGATGTAACGGATGGATGTTCGGCAGCCAATAGTGTACGGGATTTAACGGATGTAATTGATGAACCGAAGAGGTTTGAAGGAAGAATTAGGTTTGGTTGAGCTAGGAAACTCACCAAAGCAAGAAAATGGCGGAGGTATTCTGGGCCAAGAGTGCGTAATACGAGTTTAAAAAAAAGAATGCAACTGTCGGCAAACTCCAAAGCACGAGCTTCCTCATCCATCCCCAATTATTTAATCTAAAATCTAAAATCTAAAATCTAAAATGGTATAAGTCTCGTGCTTGCTCCTGATTTGTGTCTGGGTGGGAGGGGTTTTGATGGCAAGGAAACACCTCGATCGCCCCTAAGTGAAATTACAGGCTGGAACAGTTAAAGTGTTAGGGAGCAATTAGTCATCAGCCTATGCCGTTGCCCCGATTCGCGAGCAAAACTTCTCAACACCAAACAAAAATCTCCCTGCGTCGCCTTCTAGTGGCCTCTTTTGTGCTGCAAATCGTCGCAGCAGTTGCGATTGTCGGGTATCTGTCCTTTCGCAACGGAGAAAGAGCAGTCGAAGAGCTCGCCGAGAAATTGATCGCGGAGACGGGAAAGAGAGTGGAAGAAAAGCTGATTTCTTTTCTCGAACCTACCCAGTGGGTAAATAAACTTAACGCTGAAGCGATCGAGCGCGGTGAATTAAACTTACAGTTAGAAAAGCCGCAGCCTCGGGGAGAGAAGTTCCTCTGGCAACAAATGCGATCTTTTAAAACCATTCAATGGATATCCTTCGGTGCTGAAAAATCAGGGGAATATCTCGGAATTTGGCGCAACCCCACGGATAACAGCTTGCAAATTGTCGCGGCGAACAAGTCTACCAACTTTCACAGCATTTACTACGCTACCGACGGCAACGGCACTCGCACCGATAAATTAAAGGCAGAACCCGGAATCTACGATGCCCGTCTCCGCCCCTGGTACAAAGAAGCTGTCGCAGCTAATAAACCGATTTGGACGAGCATTTATCCGGGTTTTACTCCTGGGACTGTTTTTATTGCTGCTAGCCAACCAATTCGCGATCGAAATGGTAAATTGCTGGGAGTTAGTGCCGTAGACTTTTCGCTCTCGGATCTTCAGCAATATCTCCATCGCATCAAGCTTAGCAAAACGGGACAAATTTTCGCGATCGAACGATCGGGCTTGCTGGTTGCCAGTTCAAGTCAAGAATCACCCTTTAGAAAGATGTCGGGAAAGCAGCAACTGCAGCGGCTGAATGTTTTAGACAGCCAAACTCCTGTCATTCGCACCGCAGCCGAGTATTTGTACGAACACTTCGGGGGCTTTGGCGACATTAAGCAGCGGCAGCAACTGCAATTTAGCCGAGACGGGCAGGCATATTTTGTGGAAGTGCTGCCGTTTTCTGATGTTTACGGTTTGAACTGGCTGATTGCGATCGCAGTTCCCGAATCCGATTTCATGGGGCAAATTAACAAAAATACGCGCACTACAATTTTACTTTGTTGGGGGGCGCTGCTGCTATCGACAATTGCTGGAGTGCTGACAGCGAGGTGGGTAACGCTGCCGCTGCTGCGGCTCAATGAAGCAGCTAAAGATATTGCCGCCAGAAAGTTCGATCGCGCTGTTGCTGTCAGCAGGCTTGATGAAGTTGGGGAATTAGCGCAGTCTTTCAATGAGATGGCAGATCAACTGAAACAGTCTTTTCAAGCTTTGGCAGAAAGTGAAGAAAAATTTGCCCAACTGGTAGAAAATTTGCCCGTTGGAGTCTCGACGATCAATCCGGGCGGCGCAGTTATTTTCATGAATTCGGCTGGAGAGCAAATATTAGGCAGGGGAGAAATGCCCGATGCCACCGCAGCAGAGCTACCACAAGCTTATCAAATTTATATAGCAGGCACTAATCAACTTTACCCGGTCGAGCAAATGCCGTTTGTGCGGGCGTTGAGTGGCTTGGAGGTGATTGCTGAAGATATGGATATTCGCCGAGACGGAAAAAATATTCGTTTGGAAGTGCGAGCGCTGCCGGTGTTTGATGGTGCGGGGAATATCCTTTATGTTATTACTGTTTTTAAAGATATTACGGCTCGCAAACACGCAGAGCAAATATTGGCTGACTACAACCGTACCCTCGAAATTGAAGTAGTCGATCGCACGAGGGAGCTAGCCTCGATCAATGCCCGCTTGCAGCTCGAAATTGAGGAGCGCCAGCAAGCTGAAAAAATTATCCGTCAAGAGCGCGACTTTAATTTAAAGATTATCGAAAATTCTCCGATTTTTTTTGTGGCGATCGACTCTGAGGGTAAAATCCTGCTGGCGAATAACAGTATGCTGGAAGCGGTGGGCTATACTGCCACAGAAGTTGCAGGCAAAGATTACTTAGCTACATTTGTACCCCCAAGCGATCGAGCCGGATTACATTCAATTTTTACGGGCGTAACAGCGCGGGAGCAAACGGTTAACGAACATCGCATTCTCACTTCGGACGATCGGACTTTGTTAGTCGAGTGGCACGGCACACCGGTGCTAGACGAAGGTGGCCGCCTGGATTTCTTGTTTGGATTTGGGATTGATATTGGCGATCGCAAACAAGCAGAATTAGCCTTGCAAAAAAGCGAAGCTCTGTTTCACAAATTAGCGAACACTGTTCCCGGAGAACTTTACATCTTCGTGCAGCATCCCGACGGCTCAGTCAAGATGGAATATATCAGTCCTCTGTGCCGAGAAATTCAAGAATTAGAGCCGGAGGAAATCCAGAACAACTCTGCTTTACTCTACGAACAAATGCACCCGGACGATCGATCCAGTCACTTCGAGGCAATTGTCAAAAGTGCCACTGATCTAGAACTATTTTCCCACGAGTGGCGGATTGTGACAGCATCGGGAAAACTCAAATGGCTGCAAGGTTATTCTCGACCAGAATTGCGCGAAAATGGAGATATTGTCTGGCACGGCATAATTATTGATACGAGCGATCGCAAACAAGCAGAACAAGAACTCCAACAAGCCAAAGAAGCCGCAGAAGCTGCCAACAAAACTAAAAGCCTCTTTCTCGCCAACATGAGCCACGAATTGCGAACCCCCCTCAACGCCATTCTCGGCTTCGCTCAATTAATGGAACCCAGCGCTAATTTAACTTTGGCGGAAAAAGAAAATATCCAAATTATTCGCCGCAGCGGAGAACACCTGCTCCAACTGATCAATCAAGTCTTAGACTTATCTAAAATTGAAGCTGGGCGCATGACACTCAACCCCAAAATCTTTGACTTGTACCGCTTGCTGGGGGACGTGCAGAATATGTTTCAAATTGCGGCGAAAAATAAAGGATTGCAAGTAATTATTGACTGCTCTTCCGATGTCCCCCAATACGTGCAAAGTGATGAGGTTAAGTTGCGACAAGTGTTGATTAATCTCTTAGATAATGCGGTTAAATTTACCCCCAAAAATGGTTCAGTTTCAGTCACAGTTGGGCAAAATAAATTCCGAATAATTAACCCTACAAAAAACGATTTTTTAAATGTTGCTGAACATCAAGAAATAGTTTTTATTGGGTTTGAAATAGCCGATACAGGAGTTGGCATTTTGCCGGAACAATTAGAAAGCATATTTGAATTATTGGTGCAAACTTCATCAGAAAAAAAAGTTCAAACAGGTACGGGTTTAGGATTAAACATCAGCCGCGAGTTCATAAGATTAATGGGGGGCGACATTACTGTCGAGAGCGAAGTGGGACACGGCACAGTCTTCAAATTTGACATTCAAGTTGTTAGCGCAGCGGGTGCTGGTGAAGCGATCAATAAATATGTTCAAGTCAATGATTTATCGCCGATTTCAAGTATGGTACAAGAAAAAATATCTGATAGTGCTGCAATATTTACGCTGGACTCCAAGCCGAAAGTTTCCTCAGAATGGACGAGCAATCTAAAACAGGCCGTCCGTGAGGCTGACTTCGACTTGATTGCCAGAAGTATTGAGGAAATCGGTATCGATAATGATGTTTTTGCGGAAGTTCTGATGAATCATCTATATAATTTTGATTATCAAAAAATACTAGATTTGATTGCTGAAATTGAGCTGTAGGTTGCGCCGAAGATTAACTTATACAGCCTTTCTCAGTAACAGTGCGGTACGGTTGAGAATTGTCAGGTAATCAGTAGACAAGAGTGCCTAAATTTTTGATGAATAGACAAACCAAACCGCAGATTAAGGCAGATGAACACAGATTAACGCAGATCATTTCTATATCTGCGGGCTATTGGCAATAGATATGGAATTGCTCGCCCGCGTACCTCACGAAAGTTTAGAAAGGCTATATAATAATTATTATTGTTGATTTGCAGGTAATAATTTAGGAATGAGAATTAAATAACTTCCACTCTTGAAAGTGGGATGGGCGTCCCCCCCCTCCAAAAAAAAACGGCGGGAAGCCCAACCCACAAAAAAAAATAAAATTTTAAGTTATTTAAAT
>NZ_JAUBUJ010000186.1:0-8107 GCF_036705405.1 Microcoleus sp. B13-B6 | reverse complement strand
AACAGGCAAGATGCCTGTTCCACAAAATATAAATTTTCTTGTGGAACAGGCATCTTGCCTGTTCATAAAAGGCTAATTGAGAATGGTCCAACATATGAGTTTAAACCGACTTTTGCTATGAGGCAGGGGTTTAAACCCCTGCCGGGCTATTGTTAATAGTGTACTGCTACGCGGGGCAATCGGTGTTTAAAACCGCAGAGAATTTCCCACGAAATAGTTCCTAAAGTCGCGGCCCAATCGTCAGCACTAATTTGATTTTCCCCATCTTGGCCCAACAGAGTCACCACTTCGCCAACTTCTAAATCGGGAATATCAGTTACATCCAGCATTAATTGATCCATCGTCACGGCTCCCACTTGCCGCACGAACTTACCCCTGACTAAAACCTGCATTTTATTAGAAAGATTGCGCGGAATACCATCTGCATAGCCGATACCAATTACGGCAATCTGTGTCTGACGCTGAGCTATAAATTGATAGCCGTAACTGACGCCGGTTCCTGCTTCAATTGTTTTCACCTGCGTTACCCTAGCTTTTACCTGCATTGCGGGCTTCAAATTGGATCTCGACTGTAAGTGAGGAGCTGGATAAAGACCGTAGGTAGCTAAACCGACTCGCACTAAATCGTAGTGCAAATCCGGGTCAGCGAGGGCGGCAGCAGAGTTTGCCAAGTGGAGGCGAGGGGGGTTAATTCCTGCTATTTTAATTTGCTCGATCGCCTGTTTAAACCGCTGGTGCTGCTCTCTCATAACTGTGGGGTCGGGACTGTCTGCAGTCGCCAAGTGAGAGTAAATGCTGGCTAATTTTAAATTGGGCAACCGATTGACTAATTGCACAAATTCTGTTGCTTCCTGCCAGGGCGTACCCAAGCGAGACATTCCCGTATCTAACTTAGCGTGAACTGGCAAAGATTGGTTAAGACCAGCGAGAACTTCCGAAAAAATTAGGGCTTGTTTGGCAGTACAAATAGTGGGCTGCAAGTGCCATTGGGCGATCGCCTTTACCTGTTGGGCTGTATGGGTTGCCCCCAACAGCAAAATCGGCGCTTCTATCCCAGCTTCTCGCAATTCTATTCCTTCGGGAATTGTCGCGACTCCCAGCCAACTAGCACCTGCTTGCAATGCTGTTTGACTGACTGCAACAGCACCATGCCCGTAAGCATCCGCTTTCACAACGGCCATCAGTTCTGTATCGGGAGATAAGAGTTTTTTAAGCTGTTTTACATTGTGAGTTAAAGCTGCTAAATCGATTTCTACCCAAGCCCGCTGGCAAAGTCCCCCGTTATCGTCCCACAGCAAAGTCTGGCGGGATTCTTTTGTCGTTGATTCTGCGGTTGTTTGTTCCCCACTCCACATTGTCGATCGCTCCTACTTGCTTACACCATTAAAAACTGCTCTAAAAACTGCTAGGATATTTTACCCTAAGTTTGATTATAATCAGATTTTTCCTTTAATCAATGTTATACAACTTTAAAAAAAGAATGCAACGGTCAGCAAGCTGCAAACCCATATTGCATCAGTCATTCGCCATCTAAAATCTAAAATCTAAAATCTAAAATGGTATTAACTGGTGTATCATAGCACCAAAAATACCCGGTAAAAACTATGGACGGACTGGCCTACCTACATTTAGCTGAAACTTGGGAAACGGCTGCGAGTCAAACTCGATCGACAAACTCAAAAATGCACCGGAATTTAGCCTCTGCTCCTTTACTTTTCTTTACGATCGCTCTCACAATTTTCAATTTAGTCAATCCCGCACTCGCCATCAAAAAAGGTGATTCAGGCCCGGAAGTTGCCAATCTCCAGCAAACTCTGCAAGCAGCAGGATATTTTCGCGGTAAGGCTACAGGATTTTACGGTTCTCTCACCCAGGCTGCTGTGAAAAAGTTTCAAGCAGAGAACAACCTGAAAGTTGACGGAATTGTCGGCCCTAAAACCTTGTCAGCGCTGAAAGGCAAGCCGGAAGAGGCGAGTAGTGAAGCTGCGGAAAAAATAGCGCCAAATGTCGATCGATCTTCGCCATCTCCTACCGCCACAGAAAACCCAAACGAACTCGAAGATACAACTAAAACTCAGCCCCAAGAACCTCTATTTCAAGAACCTTCTTTGCCACCATTTAAAACAGAAAATTCCGAGGAGCAAGAAACTGGATCGCAACCCCAAAGGCTAGTAAATCCTCCCGACAACACTCAAGGAAAAATGACCTTGAAAAAAACAATTTACGGCAACATCTCGCCCAAATCAATAGTTTATTCGGGAGATGGCTTGTTTTTTGCTCAAAACATGATGTACCGCCACACAATCACAGTTTACGACAGGAACTTTAATTTAGTCAAGACTATTCCCGATACAGTAAACTTGTCGAAGTTCGGCTTTTCTAGATTCAAAGGCAATTATAAAGGCTCTCCCGTAGAAGCTGCTTTTTCAACCGATGGCAAATATGCCTACGTCTCCAACTACAAAATGTACGGTTCGGGGTTTAGCAATCCGGGAACCGACAGGTGCTCTCCAGCAGCAAAACACGACCAAAGTTTTCTGTACCGCATCAATACCCAAACTTTGAAAATAGAAAAGGTAATTCCTGTAGGTGCAGTGCCGAAATTCAATGCTGTTTCGCCTGACAATCGCTTCGCCCTCGCGAGCAATTGGTGCAGTTGGGATTTGAGCGTAGTTGATATCAATAAAAATATCGAAATCGAGCGCGTGAAACTGGGTGCATATCCTCGGGGTATTGTTGTCACTCCCGACTCAAAAAATGCCTATGTTGCCATCATGGGTTCTTCCAATATTGCGAAAGTTAATCTCATAGACTTTTCGGTAGAATGGCTGAGAAATATTGGCAATGCGCCGCGTCATTTGACGATCGATCCCAACGGAAAGTATCTTTATGCCACTTTGAATGGTGAAGGAAATGTGGCAAAAATTGACCTAAAAACTGGTAAAGTGGTGGACAAAGTTTCGACAGGAAAAGCACCTCGCAGCATGACGATTTCCGATCAGGGAAAACTGCTTTATGTGGTCAACTATTTCTCGAATACTGTTAGCAAAGTTAGGACGAGCGATATGAAAGTGCTGCAAACAGTGAAGGTTAATTCAAGCCCGATCGGGATTACTTACGATCCGGAAACTAATCAGGTTTGGGTAGCTTGCTATTCGGGCAGTATTATGGTGTTTCAAGATTAATTTAGCAGCTTCGTAGTTAGAGCTTCAGTCCTGACTACAAACAAGAGCGATTAAATGTTATTGTGGGGCGTTGCTCTGAGCAACGCCCCTAATATATTACTTGGACAACTTTACAGGCTTCACCACATACTCAGAAGACTTAGCAGGTACTTGGCCTTTTTTGGCCATAGCTTGGTAAATCATGGCTGCTACTTCAGCGCGAGTTGCTGTTCTATTAGGCTGCAAAAGTGCGCGCTTCGGGTGATTGACAACAATGCCAGCTTCCGTGGCTGCTGCTACTTTGTTAACTGCCCATTTCGGCACTTTTTTCCTGTCTGTATAAATCTGTAAAGTTTTGCTTGCTTTCGCTGACTGTTTCAGGTTTAAACCGCTCGCTAAAGCTGTGATGACTTCCACACGGGGAATATTTTTGTCGGGACGGAACTCATTGTTTGGGTATCCTTTAAGATATCCAGCTTCGACGGTGTGGTCGATCGCGGGAGCGACAGGACTCTTGTCTTTTACGTCTTTAAAATCAATTGGTTTTCGGATCGGTTCTTTGTCGTCGGACATTCGCTGAATCAAGCGCGCTAGTTCGGCTCGCGTCATCGGTTCGTCGGGACGAAATTTGTTGTCGGTGGAATCAGCAAAGATTTTGCGATCGACTAAAGCTACAATGAACGGACGCGCCCAATATTTGTCTGGAACATCGGAGAATCTAACGAGCCCAACTTTGGGTTTATCAGCTTTCGGTTTGGTAATTGCTGGATTGGGAGTCGATCGCGCAATTGGCTTGGGAGGAACAACGATTACACCCACCGGAGGAGTTGCCGGTAAAATCCGCCCTAAAGGTGCAACAGGTGCGACATCCGGTTTTGACGGAACGGGGGTTGCAGCGGGCGATCGCAAATCCGAATTTGGCGATTCTGGCGTTAATATTCCCGGAGTCGCGGGCGTAACCGCAGGCTGAGAGAAAACGGCTGGAAATTGCCAATTTCTGGCATTCAATCGATCGGGATTTTTACCTGTTACCCAAAATAAAATTGCTCCCATCGTGCCGAAGGCAACCAAGATAGCAATCAATTCATCCAATCCTAGAGGGTTTCTTTCCCCTGACGGGGGTTGTGAAGAAGACATATTGTCACCTACATACTAATGTAGAAATTAAATCACATATTTTTTGGGTCTGGTAGTGACTGAAATAAATAAATCAACTATTCCAAAGTTCTCACTGTCAATACTTGCGGCGGCGTGGAATCGGGAGGATAAATAAAATCAACTTTTACCGATCGCGTTTCTGTCGCAGCTAACCTCAACTTTACCATCGGTTCCACAACTTGACCGAAACGGTGCCACAAATGCACGTAGCGAGTTACATCGTAACCTCCATCATCTTGGTAGCGCAGCCGCACAGTACCTCGAAAATAGGGAAAATCTAGGGGAGGTTGGCGAAATCGCAATCCATTTTTTGAGAGTCGATCTTCTTTTAAAGGCGTTTCCAAACTCACCGCTACCGTTTGCGGTTTTTGGGCAGTGTTATGCAGCGGCAAAATCAGATTGTAGTGTACGCCGTAATTGCCGTGGGCTTCGTAAGCAGTGTCGGGATAGCGCGCCAGCATTTTTCCGGCTTGCACTTGTTGGGTTCCCAAAGTGCCCCCGCGCAACGTAGAGATCGCATAGGATATCGCTTTTCCAGTCTGGGGAATTGCCAGATTTTTAGCATCGCGATCGACTAATTCCGCTTCCCATCCCGAACCTGCCTGTACCCCCGCCACGCGGCCGTAAATCAGGCTTCCCGAAGTCGCGTCGGGGGGAGTCGGGGTTTTGTCGCGGGGGCCTGCCAAACCGCCATTATTCAGCAATTGCTGCCATTCTTCCAGAGTTGGCGCGCGCTCGCCCCCATCAGCATTTTGAGGTGCATACATTGCCAAAGTAGCGGCTTGACACTCCCCGACCTAAAGGTGCAGGGATTCTTAATTCAGCGACTAACCTTTAAGTGTTGCGTCATGAAAGGCAATACTCCGACTTTTCAACCGTAGAATCCTACCAATTAACGAGCCTGAGCAAGCAGCCACCCCAGCGGGTCTGTCTCCAAAAGCGTACTAGAATACTTATCTAGAGTTTGGGTATGCCCTACCCTACTTAACAATCCTAAAAATAGTTTGTTTTGACTGGTTTAAGGCTTACTGAATTCAGCCTCTAGCTGTTTAAAGAGTTTTCGCTGCTCTGCGTCCCCCGGTTTATGCCTAAAAGTGTGTCTCATGTCCTGTTTCACGAGGGCATTGCGAATTTGACCTTGACTTTTATACTATAGCGGTTCTCAAGCGTGGTGAGGTATGCCCTATGCCCACGGAGGCCTATGCCCTATGCACGTCGGGTACCTCATGTTACTGAGAAAGGCTATATACCCCAGATATCGGAACTTACGGGACTTTTTTAAAAAAGTTTTAAGAAATTAAAGCTGTCCTAGAAGGACAGGGTTTTAAACCCAAATTTTTGATAAACCTTGCCGCTACTTTTGAGCCGCACAAAGGTAGAACGACCATTTATCGGCTTTTCCAGACCCCGCACGGGAATAGGGCGATTCATCAACAATGCGGTTTCTCCCGGTGCAATGAGCAGTTTTGCGGGAAAATCCGGCTGCCGCATTCCCCGCAAAACGTTATCGACAGCGCGAATCCCAGGGCCGGAATATACTTCGCCGTTGGGACTCTCACTTAGTGCTGGTTTTTGTTTGAACGGTGCGTCTGGTTCCATCAGGTAACTGGCTGCCTGTAACACTTCCACCGTCACGGGTTCGGATCTGGGATTGTAGAGCAAAGCTGCGATATACAAAGTGCGTAGATTTGCGGGAGTGTGAGAAAAGTGGTGAGCAAACAGGTTAAATTGCCCTTGAAAGGCGAAGTTAAGGTGAGCTGCGGGGACTTTTTTGCCGTCTGGGGGAAAGGTTGAGAGCAAAATGCCTTCTTTTTTGACAAGCGAATTTCAAAGGTGGTACCCGCCACGTGATTTATCCGTGGAATCAATCCCAAATCGAAAATCGAAAATCCTCAAGAAAGAGCA
This sequence comes from Microcoleus sp. B13-B6, assembly GCF_036705405.1. Lineage (NCBI taxonomy): Bacteria > Bacillati > Cyanobacteriota > Cyanophyceae > Oscillatoriales > Microcoleaceae > Microcoleus > Microcoleus sp. B13-B6. Next base: position 1,880 of record NZ_JAUBUJ010000186.1, on the reverse strand, counting down.
TTTATCTCGCGCAAGTCAATCTAAAATCTAAAATCTAAAATCTAAAATCGATTGACCCATTCGGGACTGTTGCTGTTGAAGAGGGGGATATTGTCGAGTTTTCCGGGGAGCGATCGCACTTCGGCATCTAGTACAATTTCCTCTGGTGCTGGTTTTCCGGGAATAGATTGTACGGGTTTTTTGACGTACAACAATCCGCCGACTGCACAAAGGACGATCGTAGAAATGCCAGCAATTCGAGAAAAGAGATTTGGCTTCTGAATCATGAAAGTTAACTGTCAGCCCAATCTCTGTACATCTTCCACCGACAGCGACAGCGCCTGAGCCACTTGCTCTACAGTTAAACCCATTGCCAACAGTTGGGGAATAGCATCCCGTTGGGTTTGTTCTGCGCGATCGGCCCTTTGGCGTTCCTGTTCGGTATGGAGGCGTTCGAGTCTAGCTTGTTCGCTACCAGTTAACAACAAATTCCCCTGATTATCCCACCAACGCAACCATCGCTGATGCTGATTTTGATAGCTACCTTCCCACACACCTAACTCTACTCCCATCATGTCGATCGGATAATGTCCGCGATCGTTCGGTTGCAAACGGCGATAACGAGTATTCACCCAGTTATAGACTTCCAATTCGCTCGTTTTAATGATGTATATCGCATAGTAAGGAATGTGAATAATCTGCTCGTATACCCAAAACTTTCCGGGTTTCTGGTTGACACCTTCTGGTAAGCGAGATAAGGGAGTATTGTTTCGTTCTTCAGAGCCATTACCACTAGCAAATTCGATCGCAATCAATGGCACAATATACTCGCGCCAAATCACGTAAGAGCGGCGAATTTCCCCATCTATTAGGGGCGGAACGTTGGGAACGTAGAACCAGTCAGGTGCTTCGGCTCCCTTTTCTGGAGGGTCGGTTTCGCGCCAGTAAATGCCACAATCTTGCCCTATAGCATATTGTCCGTCGGGGTGAAGGGTTTGCAGTGTAGTTTCCAGGGAGTCGGTGAGTAGGATACTCTGGGGATGTTCTTGGAAGTTTTTCACAAACGTGCCGTCGGAGTCAGGTAGTTGGGTGTGATCGGGAAAGGCGGGGGGTAAGGTTGTGGGGTTGAGGCTTTGGGTCATGTCAGCTATCCGATGGTGAAAGGACAGATGCTCTATTTAAGTATAGCCATTGTATATCGAAGGGCTTTAAACTGTTTAATAGGCTCTCTGTCTATCGTTTAACTACAGGTGTGACCATGCCCTTAATTGCCAAAATCGCAAGCACTAACGAACGAGTAGACATTACAAAATTGAAAAATCCTCGTGCTGAACTGAAAGCAGGTGACTTAGTATGTCAGCTTTGTGGTAGTCCGATGATTATTAAGCAAGGGATGATCAAAAAACCTCATTTTGCCCACAAAGCAGAATGCACAAGCGATTACCAAAGCCATCCAGAAAGTCCTGAACATCTTGCAGGGAAAGAGTTGATAGCAAAAACTCTCAAGGCAGAACTGCCAGAGTACAGCCTTGCCCAAATAGAATATGAGTTTCCTATTCCTGAAGTAAGGCGGATTGCTGATGTTGTAGCAAAGTTTCCTAACGGGTGGATAGTCGCTCACGAGTGCCAACTAGCTTCAATAACAGTTGAAGAACTTGAAAAACGAACAGAGGATTACTTATATGCAGGAGTTGACGTTATTTGGTGGCTTGGCAAAGCTGCAAATACCAAGTCCAATCTCGATTGGTCTCACTCAAAGTTTGGATTTGCCCTCGTACTCAATTACGAGCAATTGTCCGCCCACGCTCAAGGAAGTCAAGATTAGGCGTTGCTGAGTTAGAGTATGAATAGGAGGAATAATTTATGCAATGCCCAGAATGTAAATCAACCCATATCCGTAA
>NZ_JAUBUJ010000185.1:4311-8274 GCF_036705405.1 Microcoleus sp. B13-B6 | reverse complement strand
TAACTGACGCACCCTACTTATTCTGGTATTTGTTGTGGCGGAATCTCATCAGCAGAAAGTGTGACGACTTTTCCATCTTGCCAAATACTAATAGATTGTCCGAGTTTGCGGTGTTTCTCGATCGCCTGTGCGATCGCCTTTTTAACACCAGCATCGATTTTTTGATGCAGCGGTGAGAGGGCGGGTTGTTCAGGATTCATCGATACCTCCAGTAATTTGGTTCCAGATTTCCGATCGATAAACAATTGGATCGGCTGCTGCACTATTATAACTAGCCACCACTTCAGAGATTGAAGTTGAATTATCGTAAACGATACAAGTATCACTTAAAGGTATGTACAATTCTAATAAATTTTTGCGTCCTCTTTCATAGCGGCGACGAATCACATCTTCAGGAATATTATGCCCCCCACTTTCTACCCGCCGCCGCACCCGATAAACAGCTAATTCCGGGCTGTGCAACCAAAAATAAATTAAATTAATAGTATAACCTTTTAATTTACACTTTCGCAAAAAACGGACATAATTGCGAGAGGCGAGAGTTGTCTCAAAAGCAAAATCAGCAGCGGCATTTGATAGCGCGTCTAACCGTTGCAGCATCAATCGCCCCGCTTGAATCGCCACAGATTCGGGATTGAAAGGTGAAAGCCCAACAGCTATTTCATCAGCATTGACATACTCAAACACATTGAGAAAATGCGGCAACAACTGCATCGCCGTAGTTGTCTTTCCCGAACCGTTACAACCTCCGATAACATAAACATCCGGCATAATTGTTATTAGTAATTTCTTATGGGTTATTGGTTATGTGCCACAATCCTCGATCCCCCTAAATCCCCCTTAAGAAGGGGGCGGGCACGGGGGCACCGCCCCTACAGAATTAAACTCTTGTCCCCCCCTTCTTAAGGGGGGCTAGGGGGGATCTCTTCTCTCATTCTTTCAACCACCTACATTGAAATCCAAACTCAACTGTCCCTCAAACGGAATTTCCATCTGTTGATAAACAACCTTGGCCTTAATCTCATCCATCGCCAACCACAAATCTAACAAAGCCTTCTCCTCCGGGATGCGTTTCTTCTCATCCCCAATCCGCGGAATCACTTTCAGCGCCACCTCTATCGCCCGCATGAAATTATCGTTATCAGTCAAAGCCGTTTTTTTCATAAACTCGCGCACGATTTGAATATCTCCGTCCTCCTGATACAAACCGATAATCGCGTGCAATCCATCGACTAAATAGGTAATCGAAAAATCTTGCGGATTGACCGAAAAAGCTCCTTTTTTCAGCCGCTGTTTCGGTGTCAAAAGTTTGCAAGTGCCGCTAGTCGAGTCAATTAACTTGTAGACTTTTGCTAAATCAACCACGTTGAAACCGCCGACGGCGAGGGCGAGTTGTCGCGCTTCATCGAAGGGGAACTCGACAGCGCCGAAGGCATCCCACGCGAGGAAATACCACTGCGTCAGGGCGTCAAATCCGGCGGTATCGGTTTGTGCAAGTTTGCGGAAGCGATAGTTTGCAATGGCTTTTCTGGCTTCAGCAAAAGCAACTTCCGGGCGCACTTCTTCGCCGCTGCTGTTGAGGATGGGATAGGAACGGCTGAACACATTTAAAGCCGGGCCAAAGGCACTCAGGTAGAGGTTGATGCCTGGGCCTTTTTTTAGTCCGCTTGGAGTAGTCACTTGCAAGGCTTCCTCTAATTCTGGGGCTTTCATAAAAACCTGGTTGCTGACTTCAACTCGCAAATCATCCCACCAAGCTTGGGCGGCGTTAGGATCGCGTTTGCGACAGACGAGGAGCACTGTACTAGAAACCGAGTTTTTATGCGCTTGGTGCAAGTTTTGCGGGTTTTCGGTACTGACAGCCCAAGATGCGGTAATCTCGAAACCGGCATCGATGAGGGATTTTGTGAGTACGTCCCACGCGCCGGATTCTTTGTGGTTGAATTGGACTGTCATCACGCCGTCATCGCGCAAAACTCGGTAATATTCGCTAAAAGCTAGCACCATTTTTGCTTCGTAATCTTGTTTGGCGAGTTCGTCGGGGGATGTGCCCATGTTGCGGAAACGCGACGGGTTGGCTACCGCTTCTCTATCTTTGTCGGTGAGTTCTGAGTAGAATAAATCGGGGAATATATCGCCTAATGTGCGCTTCATCCAGACGTAGAAGAAGTCGGAAATTTCGGCATATTGGATGGTGCCATAGTAAGGCGGATCAGTGATAATGGCATCGACGGATTTGTCGGGAATGTGGTAGAGGCTATCGGCTGATACGGCATTGATTTGGATAGTTTTTGGGTCGTATTGTTCGATGCCGGCTAAGCCAGTTGAGTGGGGTTTTGTGCCGAATAAAGCACAGAGTTTTGTATAATCAGATGTCAAGGCATCTACACACCAATGCCATAAGCGGTTAATCCCATTAACTTCAGGATAGTTCCACATTAAGTTTAATGCGTGTTGTCCGCTAGCAAGCTGAATTTGTGACGTAGTTCCACTCCAATGAGTTAAGCGAGAATTAGCATCAACACATCTATTTAAAACCAAAGCTAGATAAGTTGCGATCGCCTCTACCTTCTCCGGTTCGTACTCAGCCTTTAGCAGCGCCTTAGCTTCGTTGATAATTTCTACATAAGTGACAAGCGTTAAAAGCTGACGGGGATTAAACATATCTTTCCATGTCGGGCAAAATATTCTGATTTGCTCATCCAAATCTTTGCCTTCAGGAATTAATTCAATTGGGATTAAATTTTGATGGTGTAAATTTTCTATAGTTTTATAAAAACAATTTTCCACTTTTTCTATCGCGGTGATATCAATTTGAGTAGGAATTCTAAATTCTAGACTTCCTTGACCTTGTTTATAGGCTACTGCATATAATTGATAACCTAAACGTTTTTTAGCAGCTTGCATAATAACACTATTTTCTATCACGGTATCGCAATTGGGGCATTTACCCACACCTCTGCTAATCGTGTTATGAACACTCGGATCGTACTCACCCGCATCCGTTTTAATAGTCGATTCCTTGCCTTTCTTCCCCTTCACCAACTCAAAATCAACCCGCTTCTGTTCCAAGTTAGGAATTGGTTTCACCGCATACCAATCACTTGTAACTTTTCGGATTTCTCCCTTTCCTGCATAATTACTCGTCTTACTCAACCACCAATTCGGACTCAACGGCACAACCGACTGACAACTCGGACAAACCACCGTATGAGCCCACAAATAATTCTGCACCGTTTCCCCCGGTAAAGAAGGGAAAAACTCAGTTAATCTTTTCTCGGCTTCATCCCCCACCCATTGCACCCATTTATCAATATCCTCCTGCAAATCCGGGCCAAATTTCAGCGGATATTCCATCGCCGCCTTCATCGTCACCACCGCCACCGGATTGAGATCCGACGCCAACACATTCAACCCGTACCGCGCCGCCTCAAACGGAATGCTTCCCCCACCCGCAAACGCATCTAAAATCGTCGGCGTGCGATTCCCCCACACCTTCTCGCAATAGTCATGAACCTTTTTAATTCGCACCGAAGAGGGGGGAGTTTTGTAGAGTTTAATTTCCTTCCCCGGTTCCAATCCCAGCAAATATTCAAACTCTTCTGGAGAGATATCTGCAGGTAAAATCGACCCCAACACCGAAGCGCGAGAAAACGATAAAGGTTTGCGCGAATACCAGCGATGCAATCCTTTAAATGGATTGCCGCCGTGTTCGTAATAAACCTGCTCGTTGAGCAGATTTACGGGCATGATTTTCTCGATGAAGAGGTGAGGGCGCATGATTTGTTGGTTGTTGGTTGTTGTTTTTAGGAACAGGCAAGATGCCTGTTCCACAAAGATTTAATTTTATTGTGGGGAGTAGGGGTTGGGCTTCTAGCCCGCCCGCAACAGGCAAGATGCCTGTTCCACAAAGATTTAATTTTATTGTGGGGAGTAGGGGTTGGGCTTCTAGCCCGCCCGCAA
>NZ_JAUBUJ010000185.1:0-4211 GCF_036705405.1 Microcoleus sp. B13-B6 | reverse complement strand
CAGGCAAGATGCCTGTTCCACATATTATCGCGCAAAATTTCACAATTTCAATCTCCCAATAAAATTCGCAAAGCTTTCAAAGCATTTGAACGATTCCCATTGGCAATTTTACCAAACCAATAATGTGCCTCTTCATTACTCATAGCCATAATCCCCTCGGCAATATTCGCAATTCGTTCGGTTTTCGATAGCGGTTGCAGCGATTGAAATAAAATCGCCAAACTCACCCCCGATTCTTCTGATAATATATAAGGAGTTTGTCGCTGCTGAGATAAACTTTTCGGGTCGTAATTATTCGCTTTGAGAGTTGCATAAATTGTTTGTCTGGCTAAAACTAGGGCATTTCCTTTGAGTCGCCCCAATTTTTTAGCAGCCGGACGTTTTTTCTCTCCCGCTTTCTTGTAAGCACATTGATACAATTCCAAAGCGAAGTTGTTATTATCTAAAGGCAAAACTCGTAATTGAAATTCTTGCATGAGCTCTGGGCGGGGCGGGTTTATGAGATATTTTATTTGAGGCGTAAATGGTTGGTAGAACCCGCCCCTACATGGCACTAATTATACAACAATTAATCTACATATCCGATCGTCTCCGAGCGATCGCGATTCGTGTAGGGGCGGGTTCACCAACCATCTACGCAATCAACCAACCATCTCAAAAACCCGCCCCGGCCTATGTATTATGCGGGTATGTTAAAAGAGGTAGATTGCGATTTACCGTGGGGTGGGGGCGGGTTTTTGAGATTGTTAATTTTTGCCACATATTGTAGGTGAACCCGCCCCTACATTTCAATATATCACCCTTGCCGTTAAATTTAAACGCTCTACTTGATTGCGATCGAGCATTTGTTTGATACTATTAATATCCGAGGCATTTGCTGACAAAACTGGCTTGAATTCTAAGGTGATTTTCAAATTAACCTCGGCTTGCGCGTCGGGACTGTTCAACAAATTGTTGATAGTCGATAAAAAGCCCTGAAATCCCCGAAACGCCCCTTGATATTCCAGCCGCACAAATTGGTCGTCGGTTTTAATGGTTACGGTTTGGTCGATTTGCGGTTGCCAGCGCTGCAATAGGGCAATTGCTGTTCCGAATTTGCGATAATCCGTTACTTGATTCACAGACAATTCTAGCACTTCGATGCCTTGCACTTTGTAGTCGCTAATGCGATCGCCCAATCCCGTAAATACCGCACTTATCGTGCCGTCAATTTCGATAACCGTCGGTTTCGCCTCCCACAAAGTCCCCGGTAGCGTTTCCACAACATAAGGAGGATTTGTGATCTCTCCCACGGTAGGAACTTGAGGATTTAGATTGACATTGGTTGTTTTTTCTGCTGTCTCACCGTTACCGTAATCGGCCACCACACGAAACATAGTGTTATTAACAATGGTGGCGTCATACTCATCGGAAGGGAAGAAATTTCCCGGCACTAAAGTATTATCTTGATACAAACTAACCGTCAATGCTCCTTTCGCTTTCCACCTGACACGCACGGGTTTTGCCGCTTCTGTACTCGGCATCAATTGGGCGCTGAGTTCCACTTCTTTGGGCGCTGGAGGTTCGAGAATGCCGCGCTTGTATAGGGAGGCGCGATCGCTAAATTCGATCGTCTCCGGCAGTGTCAGCATACTATCATCGGTTTTGATAAATAGTCGATCACCGACTTTCATATCCCAATTGCCCATTTTCAAACCTTCGCGAATCGTCTCCCGCAGCATCGAAACTTCCGCATCAAGGAGAATATTCAAACTCAAATCTTTAGCAAAAGCATCGCGCAGCGCCTTCGTCGTCCAATTATCCAACCCCGCAGGCCAAACTTTTTGCAGGATAAAAGCCGGGGCGAAAGGTTTAGCTTCTTCCGCGCGAATCTTGCCGCAATCTTTGAGGGCTTTAAGAATCACATCTTGCTGGTTGTTTTTGCCTTTCACCATACTCGCATCCTGCGCGGTAAGAGTGTAGTGCATCAATCCTTTCGGTGCTTTTACTTGGTCATTTGAAGGATAAAATAAATGACGGTAAGCATTAGTCAAAGATACTCTCACAGCTATATCTTTCGCGCCTTCCCGTTCCTTCAATTGCTTCTGCTGGCTTCCCGATAAATCTGCCAGCCGATTCTGACTTTTGAGAATATTTTGAATAGCTTTATATTCTCTGGCATTGTCGATCGCCGTTTCTAATTCTAGCCGATTTGCCACCAAAAATAACAACCGGTTCCGGTAGGTGCGAAACTTCCCCGATTCGCCGCTATTGTTAAAAATTCTCTCGATTAATTCCGGGGCTGCGTCGGTAGAAGCATTCACCACCGCATCGTCAAAGTCGATCGCGCACAACGCCACATCATCCGGGTTATCATCTACATCTCCGGGACTTTCGATATTAGAAACTAAGGTAAAGAATTTCTTGGCAAAAATGCTATCCCGGCGAGTTCGCAAATCATCTTTCGCGCATCCCCTCCCAACTTGTTCCTTCTCCTCCGTGATAATTTTGTTGATCGAAGGTTCTTCTTTAAACCTGGCTAAAGATGTGATCGGATCGGAGTCTAAATACCAGGCTACCTTCGTCAATCTTTCTAAAGCGCGATCGACAAAACCGCTGTCAACCCCTGGAGTCAGCAGCGACAAATTCAACTCAGCCAGCCGAATTCCCGAAGAATTTCCCTGAGTCAAAGAATGCAAAAATATTGTTCTGCTTACCCAAGTAGAAAACGGCGGTTTTCCCGCTGCTATCCATTCCCCATCTTGCAATTGTGCGTAAGCCGGCCTACCATCGGGATTGTAGATATCAGCGCCGATCGCATTCCGCAAGGGCGATCGTTGCAACCGAGAAGTCAGATCGTTAGTAATTTCGCCATCCATCCCTATAGGAATGTGATGCGTGTGAATCATCGGCATCCAACCATCGCGGTTTTCCCACAAATGCCGCACGACTTGCGCGAACAATCGCAAAGCGCCCCGCGTCTTCTGGAATTCGGGAATAGAAGCAATTTTTTTAGTAAGAAGATTGAACAATTCCGGGTGAAACGGATAACTTTGGGCGATCGCTTTTGAGTATGACGCATCTTTGCACCCATCGGGCAAATTAACGCGGCAATTGCGATAAGCCGCCAAATATTCCGATGCCGCTTTTTGCGCCGCTTCCTCGCTAACTCTGGCAAACACCCGCTGTTTAACGATATTGTAAATTTCGATATCTGTAGAAGGACTCAACACCCTTTCTTGTCTTGCGGAAGCGCGCATCGTTTCTTGCAATTCTGCCGTTTCTTCCCCAAAAGTATCTGCTGTCGAGGCGAGGGAATAAACCAATACTAAATTATCGCACGCTGCCGCCAAATCCATCAGGGAAAATAGAAAAGCTACCACTTGTTCGGCTAAATCGCTTCTGCCAATTTGTTTCGCTTTTGCCGATCGCAAATACCGCGCAATTTCATCTAAAATAATCACAGTCGGCTGTCCCCCCGTCAACCGTTCTAACACCGAAGTACCGGGACTGACACCGCTTTTATCGCTGCCTTGCAGTAACTGATAGCCTGAAATCCCGCCAATTTGGTAAGCAATTTCGCCCCAAAGAGTGTAGGTTGTCAAGCCGCTGTCCGAGTGATAAACTCCTTGTTCTGGGTCTAAATCTCGACCGTCGATCGCTGCAACGGCGATCGGGCGATCGGGAATAACGCTAATATCTGTAAAGCGTTCCAATCCGTGAATTTCTCGCCCTTGCTTGCAGATATGCCAGAGTGCAATTTCATCGTGAGTTTTGCCGCCCCCAAAACTCGTTTCCAAACGAACCACACCCGCCCCGGCGCTTTGCTTCATCAAGCGGCTGAAAACTTCCCGGATTAGGGTTTTAATGCCATCAGTTGCGAAAGTATTAGCAAAGAATTTATTAGCATCTTGATAAACTTGAGGTGCATTTCCTTCGACTACCAGCCGCAATTTTGCAGCAAATAAATCTAGAGACAAATCTCCCGATAAAATCTCATCTCTGGGGACGCAGGTATCAAAGATTAATGGCAGCATATCAAAGATTCTTTGGTGTTAGGTAAATGATTAAAATTGAGATGTTAAACCATTTTTAATTAGCTTTGATGAACAGGCAAGATGCCTGTTCCACAATCAAATTCATCTTTTTTGGCAGGATGAACAGGCAAGATGCCTGTTCCACAATCAAATTCATCTTTTTTGGCAGGATGAACAGGCAAGATGCCTGTTCCA
>NZ_JAUBUJ010000184.1:0-8277 GCF_036705405.1 Microcoleus sp. B13-B6 | reverse complement strand
TTTTCCGTTTCAGCGTAAGGGTTCGCGAATGACGCACCCTACTAGCCTCGTTACTGGTTTAAATGCTCCACAGCTTACAAGTTCCAAATACTACCGCTAGGCCAGCGTACCTCTTACCAATTTTTAAGTTCGAGTATCGGAAGCGCCAAGATTATAAGAAACTTTTGACGGCTCAACTGTTACTACTTCCGAAATAGATTGTTCTGCCGCTACCTCTAAAGTTGGCAGTGGTAGATGCTTCATTTCCCAAACTTTCAGCAAAATTAGATATTCATAAAAAGCTTGCAGCGTGCACCAAGCCAATCCTGCTTGGCCGTCAAGAAATCCGCCCAGTAAAATATACATATAGAAAAAGCGCACCACAGGCCGCAAAGGCAAGCGCAAAGAAAAATCTTTCAAAGCGCGACGCCTTTCCACCTCCGATGCGCCAAACAATAAATCCCACCAATTTACTTGACCGGCTTCTAATTGACGGAGAGTTTCAGCCGCCTCGTCATTCGAGTAGCGGTTGTGCTTTTCAATCCAGCGGGAAAGACCTTTGCTGCAAGTATAGTGAGGGTAAGTTTCCTTCAAAAAGTGAGTAGGCCCGTTGCAGACTTCCCGTTCAGTGTGACCGTAGTCAGTAAACCACACTCGGTCTTTGCGAAAGAGACGCATTTGATAACGGGGATATTGAGTGCTGCGGCGAATCCAGCGCTCCATAAATATTACTTTTTCAGCTACGTAATAGCCGATATATTCTTGACTTTCGATCGCCTTTAAGCATTCAGCAAACAGTGCAGGCGTCATCCGCTCGTCAGCTTCGAGGATGTAAACCCATTCGTACTTGCACGGGACTTCTTGGAGCATCCAAGTCCGCTGGCGTCCGTGAGTTTCAAAGCGGTGCTGCACTGTTTGCACGGCATAGTTCTGAACAATCTCAAGGGTGCGATCGGTGCTGAAAGAATCAACTACAATGATATCGTCACAAAGCAGTGCAGATTCAATGCAAGCGGCGATATCAATCTCTTCGTTGTAAGTCAGAATATAAATTGAGAACATTCCCAGCTTTGAGTAAGGGCAAACTATTGGGTAAACAAACTATTTCTCAGGGATGTCTCGACCAGCGCGATCCCTGCCAGCGCTGGTCAATTTTTGCGGCGGCCGAACCGCAGAATTCCCATACTTCTCAATCCCGTCCAACCAACAGTAATGTAGCCTATCGCTAACAACAAACTGTTGATTCCCGTCTGCAAACTCGAATTTCTCGATCGAGTTCTTAACTCTTTCTCTTTTTGTTGCTTGCGGGTGCGAATCTCGTTGCGAGCTTGAGTGGGAAGTGATTGAGCTTGCTGTTCCAGGAACTTGTCGAGGGCTTTCGGGTCATTTTTCGACTCCTCAAGCACAGCTTTCAATTCCTTGGGAACCTCTGGACTCTTGAGTGCTTGTTGCAGCTTCCCGTCGTCTTGCAGCAGCGCCCCTATCTGGCTGCGACGCTCGCTTTTGAGCTGTTCTACCTGAGCTTTAAATTGAGGGCTTTTAAGTTGTGCCTCAAGCTGACCTTCCGCTTGTCCCGCTTCTTGATCGACTTGAGCCAGAGCATCCTTGAGTTCCAAACGAGTATTGTTGAGGTGAACGGGAACCAGAGATAGGTAAACTAGACCTAACAAGCTGGAAATCAACAGCGCCCAGAATCGCAAGTCCAGCCAAACGTTGCGTCGCTCAATAGAGACTCCACTGCTGCTGTCAACCCAAAAGCCAGTCATCAGGAGGGCGATACCGATCAAAGGAATAATGCCCTTGTCAACTATCTGAGTTGCAGCAGTCAACTGCCAGCCTCGATTGAGAAGGTCTGAAGTTTCTCCCGGCAGCGACAGAACAATGCAGTCAAGCAAAGCAGAGAGAATCAAGATAATCCCGACTACTTTGAGAGTTCGAGCAGCTACTGAAGAAAATTGACGGCTATTACTTGCTTTCATAATTCGTGTTAGATAATTCTACACCGTTAGATTCAAGGGGGTAGTTGAGTGGATTTTGTTGAACGAGTTTAGCTATTTTCCACCAAAATAGCTGCTTCGGGTACCGAACTCGACTTTCCTCTGGGTTTTCACAGGCTGCGGTTGCGACCCAAAAGGTCGAGTTTCTGCACAGCTATATAGAGTTGGACACAGGAGGCTGTGCGCTTCTGGGTTGGCTGTAAAGCTTGGTCAAGATAGCGCCCAGAAACTGCAGCAAGCAACTGCTGGCTTCTTCTCTAGTCTGACGAATCCAGCGTAAAGATGAGCTCTGCACGCTTGGGTTCGGTGCTTTTAACTAGCTTTCGCTCGCGCGGCGGTGTCAGAAATAAGAGACACAGGAGGAGCGCGTTTTGTTGGGTCTCACCCCCTAGGGCTCTCACTCCCCGATCGCCTGCCCGATGCGGTGGAACTCTCATCCCTTGTCTTATAGTAATTGATATAAGAGAGGGCGGGAATAAATAATTGTTTACCAACCTTTTTAACCTCGAATTACCAACAGCAGGATATGGCAGTCACAGATAGACGAGTAGCTATTTTTTACGGGGGATTATGTTTTATAAATCAGCTTAACATTCGGTAATTTTTACTGAGATATTCTGGCTTGTAAGTTACCAAACACTAATTAATAGTTACTCATAAGCAAGTATTAATCAGTGGCAGATTGACTGATTTATTTTTTAATAACGCAAGTGCAAACTCTCACATTTTTTGGTAGGATAAATTTGAGCGCTGTTCAAATTGGGTGGTAATGACTGCAATGATTTCTGATGTTTATACGTTGAGAGAACTTGAAAGATCGATCGCATCCGATCCGGACAAGTGGCGTCCGATCGTGTTTACTAACGGGTGCTTCGATATCCTGCACTGCGGTCACGTCCGCTATTTGCAGGCGGCAAAAAATTTGGGGCGATCGCTCGTGGTGGGATTGAATAGCGACGCCAGCGTGCAAGCTATCAAACCGCAGCAGCCGGGATTGCCACCCCGCCCGATCGTACCGGAAAATCAGCGAGCCGAAGTGTTAGCAGCCCTCAAACCAGTAGACGCTGTAGTAATTTTTTCCGAAATTACAGCAACTAAACTGATAAATATCCTGAAGCCTGATATATACGTTAAAGGAGGCGACTATCAAGTCGAAACTCTGCCGGAAGCACCGGCCGTTATCGCCGGAGGTGGCAAGATTTCCTTAATCGAAATAGAAGTTCCGAGTTCTACCAGTGCGATCGTCAAACGCATTTTGCAGTTAGGTACTTAACCCTCGATCGCAAACAGCAAACAGTGAGCTAAACTCAGAAGTTGCCCCATCAAAAAACACGCTTGGTGCGATAGCTCATACAACTTCATCCCAATTGCTAAGCAGGAGATAATTTTAATGGAACTCACAAGCAATAACACGATCGCGGAAATCCTACAAAGACACAAAGCAGAGTTACTAGCAGACTGGCTCAAAGAACTGCAAAATACCGGGCTGCGGCGGGACGACTTGATGAGAGCCAAAGAATTGCGCTCCGAGTGTCAAGAGTTCCTGCAATTGCTCCACATTGCAGTCGGACACGGTAACTTTAGCGACATCCAGACACCCGAATGGGAAAATATGCGGGTGTTACTAGCAGAAGTTTCGCGATCGCGCGTTCAGAGAGGCTTTACTCCCTCAGAGATAGCGAGTTTCATTTTATGCTTCAAAAAGCCATTGTTCGATCGGCTTTGTCATGAACTGACAGAAAACCGCGACGCACTTGTCGAACAACTTTGGCTTTCCACCAGTTTATTAGACCAGCTTGGCCTTTGGGTGACAGAAATTTTTCTCAAAGCTCGCGAAGAAGTCATCGAACGCCAACAGCAAGAAATGCTCGAATTGTCAACACCCGTAGTCAAACTTTGGCAAGGCATTCTAGCTTTACCCATGATCGGGACTCTCGACAGTGCCCGCACTCAAATAGTAATGGAAACTCTATTGCAGGAAATCATGGAAAGCGGCTCAGAATTTGCGATTTTAGACATTACAGGCGTGCCGACTGTTGACACTTTAGTTGCTCAACATTTATTAAAAACTGTAGCTGCCGCCCGTTTAATGGGTACTGAGTGCATCATCAGTGGCATTCGCCCGCAAATAGCTCAAACCATAGTTCACTTGGGAGTTGACTTGCAGGATATTCTCACAAAAGCTACTTTAGCAGATGCTTTTAAAGTCGCGTTGCAGCGCCAAGGTTTAACTATAAAAAATATTAAAGAGGAAACATAAAAATATTGCGCTCTGACATGAAAAATCAAGTAAATGTTAACAAATAGGTGAATTTGTGGAACGAATACCGATCCTTCAAATGGGAGAATTTTTGCTAGTAACAATTCAAGTAGATATGCACGATCGCTTAGCAATGACGCTGCAAGATGACCTGACAAACCGCATTGTCAAAACAGGCGTCAAAGGTGTGTTGATAGAAATTTCTTCCCTAGAAATTGTGGATTCTTTTATCGGTCGCATTATCAACAATATCGCTAGTATGTCACGAATTTTAGATGCGGAAACAGTTGTGGTCGGGATGCAGCCAGCGGTTGCTATTACGCTCGTTGAGTTGGGGCTTTCCCTGACAGGAGTTCGCACAGCTTTAAGCGTTGAAAAGGGCATGATTTTGTTAAGAAAATCCTTGGGGTTTTCTGTTGACAAGGAAGATTAATTGTCCCCAGACTGAGGCACAGGCAGTCAAGAAACCTAGTTTGTTTGTAGATACCTTGTTGACAAACCGAAGATTTCTTAGGACAGGGCTTACGCACTCCAGGGGGTTAAATCAAGGGTTTGAGATTCCTGCACTATGTTCTCTTTTGAGAGAAAATCGTAGTAAGTGCGTAAGTCCTATTAGGAGAAACTAAGTTGATGAGTGTAAGTCCTATATTTTGGGGAGAAGTTCTATTTTGGTACAGTAGCCGCCATGTCAAAACGTGAGACACTAGAAATCCGATCGTCATCCGATATAGTCCACGTCCGACAGCAAGTGCGAACTTGGGCTGTAGCAATGGGATTCGGTTTACTAGACCAAACGAAAATCGTTACCGCAGCCAGCGAACTCGCCCGCAATACTGTAGAGTACGGCAAAGGGGGAACTGTAACTCTCGAAACGCTGCAATTAGGCACTCGCAAAGGGCTGAGGCTGATTTTTGAAGACAAGGGCCCGGGAATTCCAGACATCGAATTGGCAATGACTGACGGTTATACTTCTAATCACGGTTTGGGTTTGGGGCTCAGTGGTTCCAAGCGGTTGATGCACGAATTTGAGATTGTTTCCAAAGTCGGTAAGGGGACTAAAATTGCGATCGTCCGCTGGCGGTGAGTAAGTAATACGATTTGAGAGTTGAGATTTTAGATTAAAGCATTGGGAAGGACGGAGGACGATCGGGGTTTGGAGCTTGCGTATAGTTGTATTATTTTTTTAATTGGTATAAATAGCAACCAGCACAGCCAAGAAGTGATTCTTGGCATCCCACACCATACCCGGAGAGGGTTGGCCTATGGAGGATTTCATTATGAGAACTGATAAAAAATGATAGATGCCGTAGCCCTGCCCGTAACAGAAGAAAGTCAAGTGGGAGAAGCGCGCCGAATTGCAGTCGCCCTCGCGACGGAAGTCGGATTTAACGAGACCGATCGCGGTAAAGTGGCAATTGTTACCACGGAAGCCGCAAAAAACCTGGTCAAGCACGCCCGCGAAGGAGAACTTTTGCTGCGAACATTAAAAACAGCGACAGGATATAGCATTGAAATAGTAGCGCTAGACCGCGGCGAAGGAATGGCAAATGTCGCGCTGTGTCTGCGGGACGGTTTTTCTACAGCGGGAAGCCCTGGAACTGGACTGGGGGCAATTCAACGCCTCTCTACTTTTTTTGATATTCATTCTGTACCAAAACTGGGGACAGCCTTATTAGCGCGGCTGGAACCGACCCAAAATAGCCGGGAAGCATCCCCAAACAGCAATTACTTGGAATTTGGGGTCGTCCACTTACCGAAAGCAGGAGAGCAAATTTGCGGGGATTCGTGGGCGACGGAAAATCACCTTGACAAAAACCTGATCTTAGTTGCAGACGGGCTCGGCTACGGGGATTTGGCGGAGGAAGCGTCTGGCGAAGCAGTGCGTGTATTTGAGGAAAACGCCAAACTCGGGCCGAAAGCAATTTTAGAGAAGGCGCACGCTGCTTTAAAAAATACCAGAGGAGCGGCTGCGGCGATCGCCCAAATCGATCGTACCCAACAAACAGTTTGTTTTGCCGGAATTGGCAACATCAGCGGTGTAGTTGTCACAGATAACCAAAGCCGCAGCATGGTTTCCTACAACGGCACAGTTGGACATATGATGCGAAAAGTAGCAGAATTTGTTTATCCTTGGTCGCAGCAGTCCCTACTCATCATGCACTCCGACGGTTTGGCGGCGCAGTGGAATTTAAACCGCTACCCGGGTTTATCCTCCAGACATCCTGCTTTAATCGCAGCCGTGCTCTACCGGGACTTCAAACGCACTCGCGATGACATGACAGTTATAGTAGCCAAGGTAAGAGAAGCAGCGTGAGTTACCCAATCCTGACGACGGAAGTCCGTTTTGAACAAGACATCGTACAAGTACGCCAAAGAGCTCGCCAAATTGCCGCATGGCTGGGATTCGATTCCCAAGTACAAACCCGCATCGCCACAGCAGTTTCCGAAATTGCCCGCAATGCTTTCAAATATGCAGGCGGCGGCAAAGTAGAATTCATTGTAGAGGGAGAATCGCCCCAAATTTTTCGGACTCGGATTTCCGACACCGGGCCGGGAATTGCTGATTTACCGGCTGTGTTAAGCCCGAATTTTCGATCGCAAACCGGCGCGGGACTCGGTTTAGCAGCAGCGAAACGGTTGATGGACGAAGTGAAAATCGACTCTCGGCCCGATCGCGGAACGGCTGTACAATTAATTAAGCAGTTTTCCAAACATATGCCTGCGCTGAGTGCGATCGAACTAAATCAATTAGTTGACAAACTAGCGCGCCAAATTCCCGAAGATCCCTATGCCGAAATTCAGCAGCAAAATCAAGAATTACTACGCACTTTAGACGAACTCCGCCAGCGTCAAGAAGAACTCGTACAATTAAATCAACAGCTAGAAGATACCAATCGCGGAGTCCTGGCACTTTACGCTGAATTGAACGATAAGGCCGAATCTCTCCGGCGCGCCAGCGAACTCAAAACCAGCTTTCTCTCCAATATGAGCCACGAGTTTCGCACTCCGCTAACGGCAATTATGAGCCTTTCGGAAATATTGTTAAATCGCCTCGACGGAGAACTTTCAGCCGAACAGGACAAGCAAGTAAATTACATTTACAAATCCGCCGAGTCTCTCGCAGAACTTGTCAACGACTCGTTAGATTTAGCCAAAGTGGAAGCCGGAAAACTAACTGTTCGCTTGGCTGATTTTGAAGTCGAAGATTTGTTCAGCGCCCTGCGAGGAATGATGCGCCCCCTGCTTCCCCAAAACTCTGCCGTTTCTCTAATTTTTGAAGATACTCTCGAACTTCCAATCCTCACAACCGACGAGGGAAAAGTTTCTCAGATTTTGCGAAATCTGATTTCTAATGCCCTCAAATTTACCGAAGCAGGTGAAGTTCGAGTTGCTGCGGAAATAGGAGAGGAGGGGACAGTTACTTTTTCAGTAGCAGATACGGGCATGGGTATTCCCCCAGCCGACCAAAGGCGGATTTTTGAAGAATTTGTCCAAATAGAAAATCCCTTGCAGAAGGGCGTAAAAGGCACGGGATTGGGATTGTCTCTGTGCAAAAAACTGGCGGAATTTCTAGGGGGAAGTATTGAAATCCAAAGTTCGCCTGGAGTGGGTTCGACTTTTTTTGTCACACTGCCAATTCTGTATCCTGGAGAGGAAGAAAACCCTTTGGAAATGTCCGCTGCTAAGGCAGATGAAATACCGCTGACAAGCGCGAATTCTCGTAGCTTGCGGGGTTCCGAATCATCGCCAGCGGGGGATTCAGCAGCCAAAGTTTTGATTGGGGAGGATGAAGATAGTTTTTCGGTATTTGCTGAAAAACTTGCTGGCAGAAATTCATTGTACTGCGATATAGGTCGCCGACGGCGCTGAAGCAGGGCGGTTTCATTATCACGAAAATCAGGCTTTTGTAGGGGTAGTGCCCCCGTGCCTACCCCCCCGTGCCTACCCCCCCGTGCCTACCCCCCCACAGACGACTTCACAGGCGTTTGGGACATGGGGGCAGCCACGGGGGGCAGCCCCTACAAGAGAATGAAACAGCCC
>NZ_JAUBUJ010000183.1:0-8531 GCF_036705405.1 Microcoleus sp. B13-B6 | reverse complement strand
TACAACAAACTACATTGAAATTTAGTCGGATTTAACTGTAGCATATTTTGGGTTCCAGTTAAGATGCGTTTACCCTGCACAAACAAGGACTATCAAAGATTGCTAGCTCCTGCAACGCTTACAGAAGAAGACGAATTCTACGCTGAATGCAATGTGGCAGGAATTAATCTTGTCGATAGGGTAAATGGCAAGCCAGTTTATGTTTATCCCTACTGGATAGACAGACCTAACTGCAATTGGCACAGTCCACCAGTCGCAGAAGATGAGGATGAGGATGAGGATGAGGATGAGCCTGAAAGTGAAGATGAGGAGCGAGGTAATAGAAAAGGCTGGATAAGTAGATTAACGACGTGGTGGAAACGACGCGATGCTATCAATATCAACTTCTTGGAAGAATCGTAGTTAATGAGGTCACAAGAAATGAGCAGCGAATTAGAAAGAGTAAAGCAGTTAGTGGAATTAGACCCAGCACCCGAAGCAATTATCAAATCTGTAGACATGGCATGGGCTGTGTACCGTAAAGGACAAATCCCCGACAACTACCTGATTTGTAAAGAGATATTTTGGGATGGAATCTGTCAGATTTTGGGTTACATTCCGGCTCATATTAAATGTAGCAGTCAAGGACAGGTTTACATTTCATTCAGTCCCAAGGAAACTTCGAGGTAACAACTATGTCAGATAAACTCTTGTCAATTTATGCGTCGCTCCTGTTTGCAGCCATTCCCGCTATGCTGGTTTACGCAGGTCAATATGTCTACCACAACGGTTATCGGCAAGCCGTAAAAGATTTACCACCCACGGTAGTTCAAGGCGACCAGAATATCGACAACAGCACGAATCACAACTATCAATTTGCACCGTCACTTGGGGGGAAGTAATCAATGCTAAATCAACTACATAGCTCAGAATTAATTAAAGGAGACAAACCATGAGTGCAATTGTCAAATACACAGGCGGTGGAGCCATCGCCCCAGCCCTAGTCGGGAAAGTCAAAGCATTTGATAGCGCACCTGAAATGTTGACTTCTTTTCAGGGATACTACGGTTTTGACCCCTCAGCTTTTGCGGGGATGTCCGAGGAAGAATTGGGGGCATTCGTAGATTCTGTTGAAGAAATCAAGTTTCTGATTGACAACCTCGACAAGTTAGAAAAACACGTCAACGATTATATTGATGGTGTTGTCAAATACAACGAGTTTGTAGCCCGATGCGTCAAAGCTGGTGCTAAGGGCATGGAGAAGATCGATCGAGCCACGCTCGACGTATTCTTGGCATGGAAAGGTTGGCAGGCCAATACCAAAAAGCTAGCTAAAGATTCGGATGTTGGCGTCAGACTTCTCGACCAAGAAGTTATCGATTACGGCGATTTAGCGGAATACGACCTTGAGATTTCTCTTCAAATCGTGGCTAACAGATTAATCCGCAGAAAAGCGGTACTCTCCCAAAAGCCAGAACAAGAAGCAGCACTTTTCTCGTTGCGACAAGAAGATCAAGAAGCCCAAAAGGCAGAGAAACAAAGGATTCAAGATTTAATCGCTTACGGTACTCGCGGGAAATACGGTTTGCCATCATCGAGTAGCCCGCAATTGAGTCCTGCCAGCAGCGCTAGCAATAACGCTAGCAATAACGCTAGCAATAACGCTACCAAGGCAAGCGGTTGGCTCAAAAAATGGGGCGGTAAAGCCTTTGATTATTTCTCTGGGAAGTAGCCATGCAGTTACCACCATTTCTCATCCCCAAACCTCAAAATCCCCCTGTCTCTCCACCTTCACAACAACCACAACTCCCCAACCTAGAAGAATCAGACCAATTGAGGTTTCTCAAAAACCTAAACAGCTTCTGCGGTCAAGGATTTTGGTTTGCGGTTGGCCTATCCATTGCTCACGTTTCGAGGGTTCTCAGCGCTCCTGTAATGCTCGTCGCAGTGATTTTAGTAGCCGGGTTCCTGTTCTCCGTAAAACCGAAAAACCCAACCTCTTATTTACTATCCATGAGGCGGATTAGCGGATTGGTAGTGATTGTCGGAACTATTGCTGCATTTTGGGATGTAGCATGGCTGCTAGCCAATATGCCTTTAAGTGTAGGCTTTGGCTTCATCCCAGTGTGGCAGCTTGTCGTGATTGTGGGTGTATCGGTGGCCTTGCTTTTGTTGGTCACACTGTGGCGGAGGTGACTAAATGAAAAGCGCCATTGCTTCTTTGATTGTGGGTATCGGATGTAGCGGCTTTAGCTTGTTCGGGTACTTTGACAAGCACGTTAGCTACTGCAATGGAGCTACAAACCCCTGTACGCCTGTTGTGGTAACGGGTTCCCAGTATCCCAAGAATGCTAAGTTTGTGAGTATACACCAAGGCTGGGGGCTGCTGCGTACTGCATCTGGTGTAATTGGTGCGGTGAGCTTTGGTGCGGGTTATTTCACATCGGGTGCAGCATCGGTGAAGCAGAGAAAGAACGAGGAAGAGGCTGCGATATTTGAGGCACGGCAGAAGCAATTAGAGGCAACTACAAGCAATATTTTGGATGAGGAAGAAATCCAGAAAACAGCGATTGCTGCTGACTTGAGAGTGAAGGACTTCAAGCGCGAACTCTACGACGGCTACAACACGCTTTATTTAGAGAAGAACCCCGAACTGTTGGAGGCTCTAACCACGGCTACTCCCCAATCTTTGCCCGCATCTTTGCCCGCTCCAATGGAATCAAAGTCCGATGAACTTGAAAATGCGGAACTCCTATCAAACACAGCATCCGCCCCAAATAACAATCAATTATTGGGTGTAGAACTGCCAGTAACTCCCAAATTAGGAGTGAAATTTTTTGATTGGAAGCAGTTTAGGGAGACTCCTGAGATGTTTCCTCACATTAGAGGAGTTGCAGCTACCCGATGCGGAAAAACTACGCTATTTGATTGGCTGATGGATGTGATGCCATCCCAAAAGCAGTCGGTAATTACAGTCAAACGGTGGCCGCATCAATGGCTTGGCTTGGATGTAATAGGAGTGCCTGAAGATTACAAAGCTATCCGTTCCTCTTTGGAAGCACTGCAAAGTGAAAGAGTGCGGCGTACAGCATTAATGGCAAAGGGGATTGATTCACCCATTTGGAATGTAGCGGTTGATGAATGGAAAGCAATTTCGCGTAATGTGAGAGCGATTGTCGAGCGCAAAACCAAACAGATTATTTCTCTTAGTGCCAAGCAAATTATGGGTGAAATGATTACTTTAGCCAGGGAAACCAACATCCGCATCTTTGCTTTAGCGCAGGGTAGACAAGTTGTCACTTGGGGATTGGAGGGAGAATCAGATTTAGCGGAGTGTTTCTGTAGCATTTACATGGGCAAGTTTGCAGTAGAAGAATGTGAAAGTTATCGCAACAAATTCCCCAAGGATTCCGAGCAATACGCCAAGTACCAACAAGTGCGAGATTACTTGGAATCGTTGGGAAATAGAGCGGCATGGATTAGCTGCGAGTTAGGCGAATTCCCCGCTGTTGTACCCGACTTGAGCAAATGGAAACGAGAACTTCCTAAGCACTCATCAACTACAGAAACTCCCGTAAATATTGAAACATCCCAAGCAACTGATTTGGCTCCGAATCAAGAAGCTGAAGACTCTCAAGAACTGTGGGAACTAGCCAAGAAGCGGCTCCTAGAATCCTGGCAGGCGGATGAAGTTACTGCACGGGAGGATACTGCTACTTCACTCCCTGATGAAGCGGACAAAGTAGGAGATGAAGCTAGTGAAGTGTTGCAGGATAAGGATTGCAGCACGGGAAGTAAAGCGTTCCAGAAAGCAAAAGATGCCAATTCCTGAGAGCGATCGCAAATCCCAAAGTCAATGATGCCGCGCTCTTAGGTAGAGAATACCAGCAATCTTGGAGAAGAAGCTTATCAAAGAAATGGGTTTAAAACCCCGTTATTATAGGACGGCTTTGCAAGTAAAAGTATAAGCCTTAAGCCCTCTTTGTTCAAGAAATGTAAAAGATACAAACACGCAAGCATTTCACTGTATACTAACAGTAGCCCCAAAAAAGGAGTAGTTGAACTTGTTAACAAACTATGTCTACAAGTTGCGACCAAATAAAACACAAGAATTAAAAATGTCCAATTGGGTAGATATGCTGCGAAGCCACTTTAACTGGTGTCTTAATGACAGAATTACTCAATACAGTCAACAATTCATTCAAGGCAACTATTGCGACATCAGGACGCAAGGTGAAGCCTGTCCATTGACCAGTTGTGTCAGCAAAAATGGTGCCACGGGGGAACCCTGGAAAATAGGAAAAACAGACAAAGAGGGGAAAGTTAAAAACCCTCGACGCAACCCAGGCGACATTCAAATTACCGCATTGCCTGAATTAAAAGCAGCTAGGCCGTGGTTTGCCGGGATAGACTCGACAGTTTTACAGCAAAACATCAAACGACTGGACACTGCCTATAAGAATTTTTTCGAGGGACGTGGCTTTCCTAAATTCAAAAACCGCAGCAACTTTACTTCCTTCACATTCGTAATGGGAGTAAAAATACAAGGCAGCAAAATCTACTTACCAAAGTTAGGTTGGATGCGTTTTTACAACTCGCGCCCAATTCCCAACGGATTTACCGTTAAAGCGTGTACGGTAAGGAAGCGACAAAATGGCTGGTATGTCTCCGTTCGCATTGAGGATAAGTCTGTCCCCGATTACACGACAAAATCTCTTAAGGATGTCGTTAAAGTAATTGGCTGCGACCTGGGACTTACAAAATTAGTTCATCTCTCAGATGGAACTCAAATTCAAAATCCCAAGTTTTCAACCACAAAAAAAGCTAAGCGCACTCTAAAAATTAGGCAGAGGCGGGTTAGCCGAAAAACAAAGGGTAGTAAAAACCGCAAGAAAGCAGCTAAAAAACTAGGATTTTTCCACCAGAAGATTAGCGATAAGCGTCAAGCTTACCACTGGAAGGTTGCCAATAAAATAGTTTTCCGTAACGTTGACGCGATTGCTCTGGAGGACTTGAATATTTTGGGAATGATGCGTCGATGTCGAGTGAGTGCGATTGCGTATATCCTAGCGCGACCTGAAAAGGTTGTTTAGTATGGGAAGCCCACTTCCCTAGCGGATTCACACCCGCTACTCCCACGTAAAAGACTTCATTTGAAGCCCGGTCACGCCTCAAGTAAGCAATGAACGAGATGGAATGCAGACCACGAAAGTAACTGAAACTGCTAGCCTAAAGCGGTAAGCGTGCAAGGGGGAATCCTCCAATGGTGAACGCAAGTGAACTATCATTTTAAACTGCGTTATACGAAAAGGAGCCAAATCAGGCTGACAGGCTCTGACCAAAAGGTAAGTGGACAGGATTTATAGTTTAGGTTTCTATAAATTGTGTGAACAGGCATCTCCACCGCAGAATAGATAGCACCTAAAGGGGGATAGAAAAACTAAACGACACAACAGGGTAAGCCCCACAGAGTCTAAGAGAGGTCGAATCCTCTTAGTAAGTCTAAGGTAACAAGGACAGAACACTCTGTTGGGTAAAGGATGGAAGAAAAAGCGAACGCCAGCCTGTAATGGGATGGATAGAGGTTGGAACATCACCTCTGACCGAAAGGAAAGCAGACTTCTTCTGGGTCTTATACGAGAGAAACTCTCACAAAGGAATCAAATCTGAGGACAAGTTAGATGGTGTCAGCAATGACAACAAACGGACTAAAGAAAAGGCTAGAGAACTGGAACCAGGTCAACTGGAGAAAAATTAACAAAGCCATTAGAAACCTGCGTCAAAGAATCTTTCGTGCGAGAAGGCTTGGTGACTTCCGTAAGCTAAGAAGCTTACAGAAGCTGATGCTTCGTAGCTACGCCAATCTACTACTGTCAGTTCGACGTATCACTCAAACCAACCAAGGTAAAGCAACGGCTGGCATTGACAAAGAAATCGTCAATACCCCAGAGCAAAGGGTGATTCTGGTAAATAATTGGGAAGGGGGAAACCTCAAACCAACACGAAGGGTAGAAATACCCAAGCCTAACGGCAAAAAACGACCGCTCGGTATCCCGACCGTGCGTGACAGAATCGAACAGGCAATAGTAAAGAATTCACTCGAACCAGAATGGGAAGCCATATTTGAGCAAAATTCCTATGGTTTCCGCCCGGGAAGAAGCTGTCTTGATGCAATAGAACAAGGTTTCAATCTGCTATCAAGATGGCACAACTGGGTTCTAGAGGCTGATATCAAAGGCTTCTTTGACAACATCGCCCATGAATCTATCCTGAACACGATGGGCAATTTCCCAAAAAGAGAACTCATCAAAGGATGGTTAAAAGCAGGTTTTGTATACCAAGGGAATCTTAATCAAACCGAACAAGGCACACCACAAGGCGGGGTGATTTCACCTCTATTAGCCAATATTGGTTTGCATGGCTTAGAACATTATATCAAAGCCACTAATCCTAAGCTTGGTGTGGTGCGTTACGCCGATGATTTCATCGTAACGGCTAGAGACAAAGAAAATCTCACAGTCGCACAAAACCTGATTAAAGCATGGTTGTCTGAACGAGGTCTTGAATTCAGCTCTGAGAAGACGCTAATCACGTCAATGGAAGATGGCTTTGATTTTCTAGGGTTTAATTCTCGACACTACGATGGAAAACTTCTAATCAAACCCTCCAAAAAGAAGGTTCTTGCCTTCTGCAAAAGGATTGGTGAAGAGGTTAAGAGCCTGAATGGTGCAGAACAGGAAGTCCTCATCAAAAAGCTGAATCCTATTCTCAGGGGTTTTGCGAACTACTACAAAGGTGTAGTAAGCAAAGAAACCTTCGGCTATATCTCACACCGAGTATGGCAATATCTTTGGCGTTGGGCAAAGCGTAGACACCCCAACAAAGGCACTAAATGGGTAAGAAAGCGCTACTTCAAAACCATTAAAGGCAATAAATGGATGTTCGCCGGAACTACAAGCGACCGCCGAGGGAAGGATAAAGAACTTGTCCTTTACCAGATAGCATATACAGCCATTGAACGCCATATAAAGGTCAAGGGTGACGCAAGTCCCGATGACCCCTCACTAAAAGAATACTGGGAAAAGCGCCACCAGAAGCATGGTAAATCTCGCTTTGAAAAAAGCTCCAAGCTATATAAGATAGCAGAAAACCAGAACTGGAAATGTTCAGAATGTGGCGAACTCTTATTCAACGGAGAGGAAATCGAAACCCATCACATAGTATCTGTGGCAGAAGGTGGAACAGACGACATGGGAAACCTTCAGCACCTGCACTCTGCGTGTCATAAACAGATACACAAAATCCAAGTCAAATCTCGCTTGAAGTAAGGCTTGAGCCGTATGAGTGCGAAAGTCTCATGTACGGTTCTTAGGGGAGGGGAGAGTGGCAACGCTCGAACCTTACCCGACAAATAAGGATAAAACCTTATGGGACGGTTAGCCTAGCTGCTCAGGCAGTTAGCGACAACTGATTACATCTGTAAGTGAGGCTCCGTGAGCCAAGTCTTATCCCGCAAGTGCAGCGGTGGAAGCATATCCCCTAATTTATTAGGTAGCAACTAATAGGTTAAAGCGGGGATAAAAAGGCAGAACTATCAGGAGTCAGCCTAGATACCTGTCGAGCAAGAGTCAATGCGTAGCGAAAGCGAAGATGTGTTTGAACCATCGTAACATCGGATGGTGTAACTGAATGAACCAAGGCGTAAACCCGTTAAAATACGGTAAAAGCTGGTTAACACCAAGCCAAAAGGCAAGGATAGGGCATAAGCGGTTTTACTTCCGACTTATAAGCACCGCCCAGAAACCCGGTGGATAGCATCACAGCTAAAGACTCAAACAAATGTGTAATCGGAACGAAGTAACCCTTAATTATCTCTGGTACGGTCGATAACCAGTAAGTAGCTAACGAAAGGTAATTAGGAGCAGGATTGTATCAGAAGCAAATGCCTCACTGTAATGATGAGGATATGCTGACGGATACACGGTAATTCCAAAGATAGAGTCCAAGTAACAATATATATGTCTAATACGCAGAACAATCTGACGGTGGAATGGAAAGACCTGAACTGGCAAAAGTTAGAACGGGTGACTTTCAAGTTGCAAAAACGAATCTATCAAGCGAGTGAACGTGGTGATGTCAAAGCAGTTCGCAAACTTCAAAAGACCCTAATTAGGTCTTGGTCTGCAAAGTGTATCGCGGTGCGTAGGGTAACTCAAGATAACCAAGGAAAGGGAACTGCCGGGGTTGATGGGGTAAAATCCCTCTCTCCTGTACAACGAACTAAATTGGTAAAACGGTTGAGAATTACTGGGAAAGCTAAACCTACTCGTAGGGTAATGATTCCAAAACCCGGTAGTGACGAAAAGCGACCATTGGGAATACCTACAATTGAAGACCGCGCTTTGCAAGCGTTAGTTAAGTTAGCGTTAGAACCGGAGTGGGAGGCAAAATTCGAGCCAAACAGTTACGGTTTCAGACCAGGAGTGCGATTCGTTGGGTAGAAACTAGCCCTGAAATGGGTAGAGGATTACCCGCAAGTAACATAAGAACCT
>NZ_JAUBUJ010000182.1:0-8915 GCF_036705405.1 Microcoleus sp. B13-B6 | reverse complement strand
AACAAACTACATTGAAATTTAGTCGGATTTAACTGTAGCATATTTTGGGTTCCAGTTAAGATGCGTTTACCCTGGTAATATTACTAGAAGTTCCAGTAGTGTTTTGGTTTAAGGTTGGAATGTCACTTGCTTGAATATTGGACAATAAAATGTTATTGCCATTTCCTCTTAAAAAATTACCAGAAGTAATTCCGCCAGATATATTATTTAATGCGGTTTGCCTGTTGTTTAAGTCAGATAGATTATTATCGGCAACTAATCGTAAAGCTATCTGATTGAATATTGATACCGCAAAATTAGCATCATCCGACAATGCTTGTGCTAACTCATCTAAAGTATTTAATGTTTCCGGCGCGCTACCGATTAAGTTGAATATTGCGGTGTCAATATCCGCTGGTTTGGCGAACCGAGATTGAGGTATCTGCTGTACCGTACCCGTAGTTGCATCGCGTCCCAATAAGGTATTGGCTGGTAATTCCGTCAATCTACCGTCAATTGCTAATTTAATTGTTTCTAAATCGAGCCTTAGTTGTTCTATCTCGTTATTTTTTTTTTCGCTTTCAATTCTAATTGCAAACTCTAATTCTAAAAAATCATTATCTTTTAAGAGTCCGTATCCATAATCTACAAGTTGAATAGCTATTTCATCATTTTGCTCTAAGATGCGTACCGCTTGTTTACTTAGGTAGGGATTGAGCAAGTCAAAGTAATCCTTACGTCCCCGATTTACCATAATAATTTCAGCTTTTTCTCTCCATCCCGTTTCACCTGTTTTTCGGGTAAGGAGTTTTAAACCAAATTTTTGGGAAGCATTTTCCGCAGTCGTAAACTTACTTAACTTTTCGGCTTCTGTTTCATCTCCGTCAAAATCGGGGAAACGGAACAATTGAAATGAAGCAAGTGAACCATTGCAGTAGATAGCCTCTAAATATATTCCCAGTTCATCATCGGGGTCGATAGTCATACCCCTGAGATGGAATACTTCTGTAATGGCTGTTGTAGTAGTAGGTTTAACAGAAATCGGAAAAGTACGTGTTTTGATGCCCATTGGTTTGTTTTGGTGTGTATTTCCTAGAGTAGCCCCCTACTGTAGGGGGCTACTTGTAAAAATGCTGGCAGATACTAGGTTGTTACAACGAATTCGTTGAATCCATCCAAAGCCCCTTCTTTGAAGCCTTCAAGAAAGTTACCTAATTCAGCGTTAGTCTCAGTAATTTTTTCAATTTTGTCGTCAATTTTTTGATTGATAACAAAGGATTGACCGTCTTGCAACCCCCAATTAGCAATCTTACTGTCAATTGCTTTATTACCAGTACGGATATTTTCCCGTGCATATTTCCGTAAATTCATGTACCCTACTTTTGCTGCAAGATTACGCGCATATCGAATAAATACGTTAGCTAGGTTTGAAAGTTCGTCAATCAATTCTTCAGTAATACTGTTTCCGGTATCTTGCTCCGCTTGAATAGATATTGCTGCTGCACCAGTAATATTTATTTTTAACTTAGGATTGCCTTTTCCTCCACCGAGAAACATCCCTACAAGTAACCGCCCAACAGACTCTCCGAACGTATTCATAAACGACAGATGAACAGCTTTTAGTTCTGCAAGGATAGCGTTATCAGACTTTATCCAGTCAACGTTGAGGACTGTGTTGGTTGTTCCCACGATTGCTTGCTGCAGGGTAGGGAGCATAGCCCCAAGCGCTACTCCCCCAAGCTTGATACTGCCTAAAGCACCCCACATAGATGCGATGCCACCGCTGGCAATAGCTGTCAAACCAGTGACACTACCAATAAACCATCCTGCGACAGCTACCGCAGCACCTCCAGCTAAAAACCCTAGCGGATCATCCCTGAGCCATTGACCAAACAATTCCCAATCCCCACGTGCGATCGCTCCCAGTAATTCCTTTCCCCCTTCCCATATTCTTTTCCCAAATTCAACAACCGTTTGAACCCCTTTTTTGATAACGGAAATCGCTTCACTAGCTGACTCTTTCAACCATTTACCAGGGTTTATCCCTTCAGTCGAAAAAGCGAGAGCGCTATCTTCAATCGTTACTCCCCAGATTTTACTTTCAGCCATATTTTTAAGTTAGCAACCATTCTGTTGCAGTTTCGGTAATTGTGCCGTTTACCCCTATCACGGACGTGTAAGGCAAGGTTATACTACCCGAATATTCAAGGGAATTGTAGTCGAACTTTAACGTACAGTTAGTTAGATTGTTAGGGTTTTTAGCTGATTGATTTTGCCAATAGACTATGTATTGAACCACATCAATAAAATATTGACTCAAGGTTGTACCTTTTATCGTTCCACCACTACCAGGTTCAAAAGTGAGTGTTGACAAGTAAGGTGCAGCCTTGTCAGTAAAGATGCCACTATACTCCTCAAAGGTCACGGTACCGGGCATCGTAAAATCCCCTTCTAAAATCTGTTCGTCACTTTTGGTTATATTGAGTTTTTGGGCGGTTAAGCCTTTTTCGGCACTGTTAATTAAGTGTACCAACTGCCACAATTGCCCCTCGATAGTCGTCGCATTTATTGTTGAATTGTATCCCGGCGTCACTGTTGCCATGTTTTTACCTTCATTTTTACAAGTAGCCCCCTACAGTAGGGGGCTACTCTAGGAAATGCACTAAGAAACCAACTAACTTCCTTTGACCTTGGTTGCAAGTGCGATCGCAAAACCGAACAGGGTAGTTGCCAGCGTCGTCAGGTTTACGGGTGCATCACCCGCTGCTTTTAGCCCGATCGATAAAGCCCCAAACGTAACCCCTACCGCGCTTGTGCAAAGCGAGAACATCAAAAATCGGTAAGCGTACCTGTCAATCTCAAGCATCTTCTATTGTCCAATCGGTGCGAGAAGGGATATTTTCATTCGGAAAGCCCGCTCGATCGTGTAACACTCCATCGCGCATGAGCACCCCTTTAATATCCCGAATATCACACTTGAGTATCCCTAGTTCGACAACCAAATTATCGATATTCTGTTGCATCTTTCGACCGTAACTGAAATTGTGTTTTTCAACTTGAAGGGACAAGTTTTCTAACCGGGTACTGTACTTGCTCATCGCAAAAGCAAAACCAGCCGTTGCTGCTCCCCCACCGCCACCAATAATTAGAATGATTATTTCTAATAATTCTTTTGTTGTCACCTCAATTTATTCCTCCTGTATACTCCCACGCAAACAGTGAAACATTGCCACTGTAATTAGCATCAAAAATTAAGGTATAATTGTTGACTATTTGGGGGTAAGTGATTATTTGCAACCTGTTCACGTAGATTTTAAATGAATTATCAAACTTGGCGTCATTGCTCCCCCCTACGATTAAACCACTATTTACTTCTCTGCTAAGGTATCCACCCCACCGCCAAGGATCGATGACAGCACCCGGTAAAGAAAACATTATCGCCACAGCGGGGGTGGATAGTAAAACAGGGCAAGTAACGCGAGTGTACTTATTGTCGTCTGGAGGTATTGAGTTTAACCCCCAAATTTGATTCCACGAATCCTGATTGAATGTGAAATTCATTTATTACTTAGCTTTAGCCAACAAAGCTGCTTGTTCTGCGGTAGTGCTAGGCGCGTCTACACTGGTAGACGTTTCCGCAGTTGCGCTTAAAGGTAGTGGATAGGTTCTACCGCCTTTAATGGTGTACTGGGGATAAATTTCAGTTGCACTAGGAGCGGTGCCAGTTCGCTGAACCTTTCCATCCGGAATATATTCGGCAAGCGCTTCTCCGATTTGTGCAACAGTCATTGCACTAGGAAAAGTTAACGAGACAGTACGTTTTGTTTTTTTTGCTAATGCGCCCGTTTTTAGTATTACTGTTCTAGCCCTCGCGCTTGCGTCTGGTGTGTAACTAATTTTACCCGCAGGTACTACGACATCAGTAGCTACTCCTGCGGCATTAAGTACGGATTTTGTGTAACCCTTTCTGTCCCGGTTAGCTTCGCCTGACGGTACGTATTGCTTGTCTACAATGCCAAGAAAACCCGCAACACGAGAAGTGCACGTAAAAGTTCCAATTAAACTTTCTAGTGTTGCATCAGTAGGTTTTTCGCTTGGGTCTTGTCCCTTGTAACCAACTAAAAAAGCTAATCTACCCATAACCATTTCTCCTAAAATACTTATTTTTTAATATAGCTCGCAAAACAACTTATTTTTGATCCAGAAGCTATGTTGAACCCCTATAGGTTTACACAGTTTTTTTTGAGCTAAAATCAACGCATGATTGTTTACTATTTTTAAATGTGACCACTAAACCTACCACTAAACGTCTCACTCTCGACAGCAACAAAGGGGAACCCTCCCTGCTTTTTGCGATAAACGAACTAATCGCCAGCGGTGGTATTGATTTTGATGAATGGTGGAAAGAGTACCGCAAGGGTTTTCCATTACGCAATCAAGCTGTAACTAACTTTCGGAAAGAAAGTTGGGTGACACCCAAATATCTCGATATCACCCCAAGGGGAATCGGTACAGGTAAAGTGTTTGAATTTTTCCCAGACGAAAAAGACCTAACTACCAGTTACATACTTTCGGGTACTACCCGCGATATCATCCACCACATCACTGCTATCGGATACCAACAAGGTACTGGTGCTGGTGCTGTATCTGGTAAAGGTAGCAAACCGCCACTGCGAGGCTTTCCACTAATTGAGCTTTATTTCGTTAGTCCTGATAAAAAAGTAGGGGTTAAGTGGATACGATGCGCGGGCTTTACTGACGATCCGAAAATCGCTCAAACCAAACTCGCAAAACTCGTGACACCTGCGGACATCAAAGATTGGGCTAATAAAATCAAAACTATTTTTGGTGACACCAAGTATATCTGGAAGAAAGGCAAAGAGTGTCTATCATATAGTGGTCAAATTGCTCGCTTACAAGGCTTAGAAGGATATGCCTATGTGAGGAACAAGGAGGATGGGATAGCTTTATTTACGGCAATACTGAAAATATTTGACGCGCTACCCGACAAAGACGGCTTCAATGAGAGTGTGAGCACGTCTGCTACGAAGTACGCAAAACAGACTAAGGAAATAATTGTGGTAGGGGAAAAAGTGAAACCAGATGAACGTCGGCCATTGGCTGATTGCGAGTTTGACCGGGCCGTACTTAAACTACCTTTACTGAACAAACCTATCCCTTTGGTTAAAAAAAATATCGTACTTTATAAATGAGAGTATTTGCTAGTATCTGTGTGCATTTCCTAGAGTAGCCCCCTACTGTAGGGGGCTACTTGTAAAAATAGACTGAATATGACTGATTTTAAGGGTTGACGTGAAGTGAGTTTTGGTGCGATCGTCGTAAGTAACAGAAGGCCCCTACGGTGGTACTAACACTTTCGGGGCATTTGCTTCTGGCTGTATCAGAGCCTTTGGCTTTATTATTATGTCACAACAGTCCGCTTCGCGTGCCCCACGATCGACTTGTCTTAACTATTCGTGGGATAAGCCCCTTGCACTCCGTTGGTATCGAGACGCCGTGTTTGATGGTATCCGCCACACCGAGGCTTTCGCCTGCATTGATATCGGTACTGGCGTTAAGCCGTGGTTGTACTACTACCAGGCTCCCGTGCTATTACCGGAACAGGTAGATGCCCTTTATGGCGTTGAGCCAAAAACTACCGATCGCCTAATCCGCAACTTTGAACCACAACTGGTAGGGGATGGCTTGTTCAGTTGTCCCGAAACCTTCATTGAACACTCGGAACCCGTACTCGGTATCTGCTGGATAGGAAAACCCCACCTCAACTACCTGTTGCCCCCACGGGCCGTACTTAAGCTGGCCTGTTGGATGCCAGCAACTACCGAGGTGCTGCGGGTACTAACGTGCCTCGAAGCGATCGCAAAAAAGGCATATGAGCCACTACCGGAACCGGTGAGGATGACGCAACACTACAAGGTAGTCGAACGGCGAACCGCCCCAAAGGATAAATTGGTAATGGTACAAGAAGCGCAAGAGCTAGGGCTTTACGCTTACGCCAAACACTTTGGGGACTTGAAGTCGGGCATCACCTACAGTCGGTTGCTTACCCACTACGAACGGGGTGGACAGTTCCCTAAAGGTGAATATGATGCTTTCCTTGCCAAGCATCCAGAAATCGAAACGTACTGGACTGATTTAGAAGCCCTTAAAGCCCGATGCTTCACCATTAACGGCAAACCGTACCTCCTCATTACCGAGGGGTGCATAAAGGCAATAAAAGGCTGTATGTGGGATATCCCTACGGTAGCGGTAATGGGAGTTGACATAGCCCTAACACCAGCGGCAAAGGGTACACCCGACTTGATACCAGGGCTGAAACGATTAGCTGAAGCGGGTCTTAACTTTATCATCGCTTACGATTCCGATCCACCTGAGAAGGTGGAAACCGTAAAAAATGTCCGCCGTGCCGAAAAAACCCTCACTAAACACCTGAAAGCCTATGGCTGCGAGGTACTATCGGTTACAGGCAATTGGAACCACGAGGACGGCAAGGGGATGGATGATTTCATCAATAATCAAGGGATTGAGGCCTTCAGGGCGGTGTTGATGAAAGCTAGCAATGTAGTTTAATCGCTTGACACAAGTGACACCAGCTCGACAACTCGGAGTAAAAAAACACCGACACCGCGCGAGATTGCAGCACAACTGGCCGAAGAATATCGCCCCCAGTGGAAATACCACGAAGAACAGCAAACATGGCGGGGATGGACTGGCAAGTGTTGGGAAAAGATAAAACCAGGGCCGTTTAAAAGCCTGATTGTCACTACGTTGGACGCAAAGGGCGTAAACTACAGCGGGATTGAGTACGTTAATAACGTCATTGAGATGCTCAAGTGTTACCTGCGAGAGGTTTACTGGCAAACATGGGATAAGTCCCGATACATCAATTTCGAGAATTGCGTACTCGACGGCGATACCCTTGGAACCTTGCCACACTCACCCGGCATGGGGTTTACTTCCTATTTACCCTTTCCCTACCAGCCACTAACAGGCGATCTAAGTGACCCCTTGGAAGCACTACGGGTGAACTGCCCTAGTATCCACAAATTTTTCCGGACGGCGATGCAGGGTGACGCCAAGAAAATATTCAAGCTACTGGCAATCATCAATAGTTGTCTCCGGTTTAGCTTTCACGGATATCAGCAGTTTGTTCACTTTATCGGGGTTCCTGGTTCCGGCAAGGGTACTTGCGCTCGGTTAATAGAGAAGGTAGTAGGGAAGGATAATACCCAACCTTGCAGTCTTGACAGCCTAAAAGACGGCTCAACTATTGCCAGCATTATTGACAAGCAATTAGTAGTTTTTGGCGATGAACGTAAACCCGTGGGAGTTGATAGCATTCTCCGGCTAACTGGTGGGGATAGCGTCAACTACCGGGAAGTGTACCAGCCAGTGGCAAGCGCACACTTTTATGGACTACTCCTTATCTGTAGCAATGACCCTATCTTCATGGGAAATACCACCGGGCTAGAGCGGCGCTTGTGTCTGGTTAATTTTGAAAACGCCATTCCCAAACACTTGCGGAATTCAGAGATGGAAGCCAGCTTCGATCCGGAAATAGGGGCGCTAATCGCGATCGCACTTTCACTCCCCAGTAGTGAGGTAAAGCAGGCAATTCAGGGTATCGGTGATGCTGAGATTGCAGATTTCAAGGCTGCTGAATGGGATATGAAAGTACGGATGGATAGCTTGGCCGCGTTCTTCGAGATGGAGCTAATTGTTGAGGACGGCGCACAAACCCGTGCGGGCGATCTGTTTGACAGTTATAAAGATTTTTGTGAGGAAATTAAAAAACCTGCGATGAGCCTGACAACTTTTTCGCCGGGTCTAGAGAAACTTTGCACTGAACTGCACCTGCCAGTCGTTCGCGATCGGAGCGGTCGTCACGTTACTTTTGTCGGTTTAAGGTTGAGGGGTAAAAATGATTATCACCCTACTTACTCCCAACAACTAGCACCGCTTTGCAGGACTTCTGACAGCACTAGCAGCACTTCTGCAGGACTTGTTGCAGGACTTCCGCCCATACAGGATATAGATTTGCAGGACTTGCAGGACTTACCTCCAAACATTTTGGGAAATTGTGAAAACACCGAGAAAAAGCAAGGTGAACCGGAAAGTCAAAACCAGGACAACCAGGAAAAAGTAGAAGTAAAGAAAGTTACCCCTTTAAGTCCTGCAAGTCCTGCAAACCCTATACAAGACAAGGATTTAAGTCCTGCATCAAGTCCTGCATCAAGTCCTGCAAACCCCCCCCAAAGTCCTGCAACCGCACAAAGTAAATTTCGTGGCGAAAAACTAGCAGACCAGATGCGAGAGGCAATAGCTAAAGGCAGCCGGGAAGATGCAAAAGAAGTTATGGAGCGTGTCGCTGCGTCGGGGCTGCAAGTAAGGGGCTTTTTTGCTAAAGCTTTTACTAAGGAGGAAAGTCTCAATATCCGTCTCTTAAGGGATTTTGACCTGACTAAAGGCACATCGGTTCAATATGTCGGGGCTAAGTTTGCGGAACAGTATAAAGGGGTCGTGCTAACAGTTGAGGGAGCTAACGCCCAGAACGAACTTTGTTGCTCCCTCCCGGATAGTGGCGGATACACAACTTGGTTGAAGCCGGAGGACTTACGCAAGCTCTAGTACAGCTCGGCGTAAGTACACAGACTATATTTGTGGTAGAAGAACATAGTTAGCTGAGACCCGTTTAGGTGGGTGATCGAGGAGTCAGAGATGGCCTTATTAATGCCTAAAATATTAAATTTAAGCGATGGCGAGCGTCATCAACTTCAGAAGTTGATCGACAAACACAAAACGCCCCAACAGCTAGTGCTACGAGCCAAAATAATTCTCATGGCATCAGATGGTCAAAACCATCGTGAAATAGCCCGAAGCCTAGAGATTAACCGACAGATGGCTCGCTTATGGCG